>NZ_JBRREB010000005.1:0-130280 GCF_056759995.1 Stenotrophomonas sp. STEN030
ATTTCGGCACGGCGGTGTGCGTTCATCGCTCGCCACCCCCCAACCCGCCCCGGCGACCCCCCCCACGGGTCCCACAACAACCACCCCCACCCTGCCGCTTCACGCCGCTCCTACAGCGGGTCATGCTCTACGTGTGCCTTCAGGCATACGCATCTAGCAGGCCGCGCATACGCAGGTTGTGTGGGGTGGTGACTGGGAGGTCGGTGCCTTCCAGTTGGTTGCCGGTTGCCAAACCGCTGCCAGTCTCGCCCTTTTCGCCCTGTTGCTGCGGCGTCGATTGCTGGCCTACATCGGCGTGGCTCAGCTGCAGCCCTTGTTCGCCCAGCATTTCGCGCAGGCGCGGCAAGCTGCTTTCCAGGGCGTGGCGGACGTCGGCGTGGGCGCTGCTGAAGCTGGCGTGGACGCGGTCGCCGTCCAACTGCAGCTTCACATCGATCTCGCCCATGTTGTCCGGGTTGATGCGGATGTGGGCGTGGCCGATCTTCTGCTCTGCAAGCCAGCCGACGCGGGCACCGATGGCCTCGTCAAAGTCGCCGGCATTCAGATCCGGGGTAGGCGTTGGTGCGGTGATGCTGCTGGACGGTGCGCTGCTGCGCACTTCCTGCAACGCCTGGTTATGTAGCAAGGACGCAAACGTAGTTGGTGCGGGCGTATCAACGTCGAGGTTGAGGCCCGCATCGTCGTTTGCCGCCGCGCTGGCCACCGGCAGCGTCAACTCCGCAGCGGCGTCATCCGCGCTCGGCGCGGCTTGCGGATTGGCCGCGCCGATAACGGAAGCAACAGACGGCGTCGACGTAGCGGGTGCTGCCTGCGTGGCCGGTGCTGCCTGATTTGCGACGGTCATCGCTACAGGTAGTTGCGGCGCCGGCTCCGTAGCGGGCGTGATCATGGCCGACAGGCCGAACGGCGGCCACGGTGCATCGTCGGCGGCTGTCTGCGCGTCGGGCCTGTCATCGTCATTGGCGCTGTTGTCGGTGGCGGCACTCTTCTCGGTGCTGGCCTCGCTGATGCCGTCGTCACGGCGCTCCTCGTTGGCAGGCTTGGCGTCATTGCTGGTTGGCTTGCTGGCAGCAGGCTTCTGCGTTGCTGGCTTGCTGTTGAGCATGGAATCAAAGCCGTTGTCGGATTTTTTATCGGTGCTACTACGTGCAGGTCCACTGCTGTCGATATTGCCGGCACCGGACAATCCGGAGGAGAGAATATTCATTGGCTTTCTCCTTCGCCCTCGGCTTTCTTCAAACGCGCGCGGCGTGCACCGATATCGTCCATCTCGCGCTGGTCGCGGCGATCGGCGACCTGCTTTTCCTGGGCGCGGTAGCTGGCAGCCAGCTGTTCCAGCACGGCTTTGTCGCGGCTTGCGAGCAGCAGCCGGGCGCGCTCGGCGTCGACGCGCTCCTGGTTGCTGTCCACGGTCTTGCTCTGCGCTTCCACCGCGTTGTCCAGGCGATCGAGGAAGGCGCGGCGATTGAGCAGCTGCGCAGCGCTGGTGGTTGCCAGCTGTGCATTGGCGTACTCATCGGCGTACTGGCGCAACTCGGAAAGCCGCGATTGATGCATGTCCAAGGCTTGCTGGCGCTCGGCCAGGGCTTTGGCGACTTCATCTTCGCGGTCCTGCGCGTGGCGCAGCAGCGGGTCCAGGCGACGGCTAGGGCTCATGCGGGCGTCTCACTATCTACCAGTTGGTGCAATGCACTGAGGCTGTGGCTCAGGTCGGCGGCGTTGTGCACGTCCTGGCCAAGGAATTCCATGATCTCCGGCCACCGATCCAGTGCTTCGTCGGTGAGCGGGTCGTTGCCGCGCTGATAGGCGCCGATGGCGATCAGGTCGCGGTTGGCGGTGTAGGCCGATACCAGTTGCTTGAGCTTGCGGATACGCGCGCGCCAGACGTCATCGGCGATGTCCTGGACCACGCGGCTTACCGAGGATTCGACGTCGATAGCCGGGTACAGGCCGCTGTCGGCAACCCGTCGCGACAGCAGGATGTGGCCATCGAGAATGGCGCGGGCGGCATCGGCAATTGGGTCCTGCGGATCGTCGCCTTCGGTGAGTACGGTATAGAAGGCGGTGATCGAGCCACGACCTTTTGCACCATTACCGGCGCGTTCCACCAGTGCCGGCAGCTTGGCGAATACCGACGGAGGGTAGCCGCGGGTGGTGGGCGGTTCGCCGACCGACAGACCGATCTCACGTTGGGCCTGGGCGAAGCGGGTCAGCGAATCCATCAGCAACATCACGTTCAAGCCCTGGTCGCGGAACCACTCGGCGATGGCGGTGGCACGGTAGGCGCCGTGCAGACGCGCAAGCGGTGGCCGGTCGGCCGGGCTGGCGACAACCACCGCGCGGCGCAGGCCTTCCTCGCCCAGCGTGGATTCGACGAAGTCACGTACTTCGCGACCACGTTCACCGATCAGGCCAACCACGATCACATCGGCAGCGGTGAAGCGGGTCATCATGCCCAGCAGCGTCGATTTACCGACGCCGGAGCCAGCGAACAAACCGACACGCTGGCCGCGGCCAATCGGCAGCAGGGAGTTGATCGCGCGCACGCCCACATCCAGCGGCTGGGTGATGGGCTCGCGTGCCAGCGGGTTGATCGACACACCGGCCATACTGACGACGCCTTCGGCGCGGATCGGGCCCTTGCCGTCCAGCGGAATGCCATCGGAATCGATGACGCGGCCAAGCAGGCCTTCGCCAACTTCGACGCCGCCACGGCGGTAGGAGGGCACGACGCGGGCGTTGGGCAGCAGGCCATGCAGTTCGGCGCTGGGCATCAGATAGGTGCGGTCGCCGGAGAAGCCGACGACTTCGGCATCAACCCAGCCGCCGTCGATGATCTCGACCTTGCAGCTGGCGCCCATCGGTGCTTCGCAGCCAACCGCTTCAAGCGTGAGGCCAACGGCGCGGCGCAGGATGCCTTCGCGAACCAAACCGTGGCCGGCGCCGGCATCAAGCGATATGCCATCCAGGCGCGCGGCCAAGCGGAGGTTGCGCGCGGCAGCCCAGTCGGCAGGAGCGGGCGAGGGTGATGCGGTCATTGCGTGGCTCCGGCGCGACGCAGCACGGTGGCCAACGCCGCACGTAGACGAGCGTCCAGCGTGCCATCGACGCGTACGGCCTCGGCGTGCACGCGCAGGTCGCCACGGCTGAGGCTGTGGTCGGGCACCAGACGCTGCCCGGCGGGCAGTGTCAGCAGATTGTTGATCGCGGCGATGTCGTCCGGGTGCAGGCGCACTTCGACGTCACGGTTGGTGCCGCTGACCGTGTCCAGCGCTTCATCGATCAGATCCTTCAGCAGCGATGGATCGGCCTCGTAGGCGCGGCTGATCAACGCGCCGGCAATGCGCACTGACAGTTCGCCGAGTGCGCCAACGACTTCATTCTCCAGTCGCACCAGCGGCCGGCTGAAGTTGTCGAGGATGCCTTCGATCTGTGCGGTCAGGCGCCGCACTTCGGCCTGGCCCTGCGCGTAACCTTCGGCGTGACCCTGCTGGAAGCCTTCTTCCTGCGCGGCATCGCGGATCGACTGGATCTCGTCCAGGGTTGGTGGCTGCAACGGCGGCGGCGCCGGCTCGGCAACGATGGTTTCCAGCGACGCGAGGTCGAAATCCTCGGGCACCGGCTGGCCGGCAGGTGCGTTCAGATCAGGGGCGTGCCAGCGCACGGCATTGTTCACAGCATGGCCTCCGCAGCGCCGCCGAGGGTGATGGTGCCTTCATCGCCCATGCGCTTGACGATGGCGAGGATCTCGCGCTGTGCGCCTTCCACATCGGACAGGCGCACCGGACCACGGGCTTCCATGTCTTCGAGCAGGATCTCGGCAGCGCGCTGCGACATATTGCGGGTGATCTTGTCGCGCACCTTGATGTCGGCACCACGCAGCGCCAAGCCCAGACGCTCGCCGCTGACTTCGCGCAGCACCAGCTGCATTTCGCGGTCGTCAAGATCCACCAGGTCGTCGAACACAAACATCAGGTCCTGGATGCGGCTGCCCAGCGGCGAATCGATGCGGGCGATTTCGGTGAGGATGGCTTGATCCTGGCCGCCGTCCATGAAGTTGAGGATGTTGGCAGCACACTGCACGCCACCGATATTCGACGACTTCAGGTTCTGGTTGCCGGCGAACTGGCGCTCCATGATCTCGTTCAGTTCGTTCAGCGCATTCGGCGGAATGCCATCGAGGGTGGCGATGCGCAGCAGCACGTCGACGCGGGTGCGCTCGGGCAGCAGCTTCAAGGCTTCGGCGGCCTGGTCGGTTTCCAGGTGGGCCATGACGATGGCGATGATCTGCGGGTGTTCGTTGCGCACCAGATCGGCGACCGCGCGCGGGTCCATCCACTTCAGGGCATCCAGGCCGGTGGTGTTGCGGCCGAGCAGGATGCGGTCGATCAGGTTGCTGGCCTTCTCATTGCCCAGCGCCTGCACCAGCATGTTGCGGATGTAGTCGTCCGAGCCGACGCTCAGCGAGGTCTTGTTGCCCAGCTCGGCGCCGAAATCGTCCATCACCTTCTGCACCTGCTCGCGGGTGACGTCGGTGAGGGTGGCCATGGCGATGCCGATCTTCTGCACTTCCTTTGGTTCCATGTGACGCAGCACTTCGGCCGCGTCGGTTTCGCCGAGCGACAGCAGCAGTACGGCGGCACGTTGCACGCCGGTCATCGGCATTGCATCAGTCATTTGACACCCATCCCTTCACTACCTGGGCAACCCGCTTGGAGTCGGTCTTCACTGCTTCGCGGGCCATGCGCAGGCGTTCTTCGTAAGCGTCTACCGGCAAGGCCAGTGCTGGCTTGCCATCAAGGTGCAGGCGGTCAGCGGCAAGCGCTGGCATCTCGGTGCCGTCATCCAATACCTGGACGTCGGCGCTGAGCGGATCTTCCGGACCCGACAAGGCCTTCGGGGTGCCAGTGATCTGACGCAGGGCCGGACGCAGCACGCCGAACAGCAGGGCCAGCACCACGATGGCACCAAGTACCAGACGCAGTGCATCGCGCACCTGCGGGTTCTCCCACCACTTGGGGGCTTCGACCGGCACGGATTCGCGCACGAACGGTGCGTTCATCACCGACACGGTGTCACCGCGCTCGGCATTGAAGCCGACGGCCTGCTTGACCAGTGCTTCGACACGGGTCAGTTCAGCGGCGCTGAGCGGCTGATCGGCGAGCTTGCCGTTGCTGCCGGCGCGCGGCACATGGTCGACCAGCACGGCAACCGAGACGCGGTTGACCCGGCCCGGCGGCTGGCGGGTGTGCTGCAGGGTGCGGTCCAGCTCGTAATTGCGGGTGGCGTTCTTGGAGGTTTCGGTGGGTGTGGCCGCAGCCGGCGGCGGTGCAGCAGCGGCGCCCGGTGGGGTGTTGCTGGTCGCGCCGGGAATGCCCTGCGGGCCGGCGGTGGCGCTGCTGTTCTCGCTGATCTGTTCGCTGCGCACCTTCTGCGGCTCACCGTTGAACAGTTCGCGGGCTTCCTCGGTGACCGAGAAATCCATGTCCACACTGACTTCCGGATTGACCCGGCCGGCGCCGGTCATCGGCTCCAACAGCTCGCGGATGCGCTGGTTGTAGGAACCTTCCAGACGGCGGACCTGATCGAACTGGGCGGCGTTGAGCGCGGCTTCGCTGTTGGGATCGGCAATGGTGAGCATGCGCCCGCTCTGGTCGACCACGGTCACGCGTTCCGGTGCCAGATCGGGAATGCTGGACGCGACCATATGCACGATGGCATCCACCTGGTTGCGTTCCAGCTGCTGTCCACCGCGCAGTTCCAGCACCACCGAGGCACTGGCGACATCGCGCTGGCGGGTGAAGGCGCTGGGCTTGGGAATGGCCAGGTGCACGCGCGCATCACGGACCGGGCGCAGGCTGCTGATGGTACGCACCAGCTCGGTTTCCAGCGCGTGCTGGTAGCGTGCGGTTTCGACGAACTGGCTGACGCCGAAGCCGGGATCGCGCTCCATCATTTCAAAGCCGAGGCGGCCGCTTTCGGTCAGGCCGGAGCCGGCCAGCTTCAGGCGCGCATCATGCACGTTCTTTTCCGGCACGCTGATGGCGCCGGTGGTGGCGTCCAGCTCAAACGGAATCTGCGCCGAACGCAGCAGGTCGGTGGCCTCGGCCGTCGCCTTCTGGTCCAGCCCGGTGTACAGCGGCATCATCTGTGGCTTCTGCGCCCAGAAGAACACGAACAAACCGGCTGCCACAGCAACCGTGATCATTGCCATCAAGCCCAGGCGGCGGGTGATCTGCAGGCTCTGCAGACGATCGAACCAGGCGCCAGCCCGTTCCGGATTCAGTGATTCTCTGGACAGCGCGAGTGCCATGCGTGCGGATCCTTACAGCGGCATGTTCATCACGTCCTGGTAAGCCTGGACGAGACGGTTACGGACTTCCACGGTGGCGCGGAACGCCAGCGAGGACTGTTGGGAGGCGACCATGACCTTGGCCAGGTCGGCATTGGCATCGCCGCGCTCGAACGCAGCGGCCAGCTGCCCGGACTTCTGCTGGGCCTCGTTGACGCCCTGGATGGCGCCCTGCAAGGCCTGGCTGAACGAAGGTGCGGCAACGGCGTTGCCTTCGGCCAGCCCCTGGATCGCGTTGCTGCGCGGCACATCGCCGATCGGCGCGGTCTGCGCCACCTGGTTCTGCAGCGTGCGGATCTGGGAGAGAACAGAGGTGATGGAGTGGGACATCGTGCGGGGTTCCGGGCAACGTGTGGGGGAGCTGATAGGACAGCTGCAAGTTGCGTGCCGGAACCGTGAAGGCTTTGATGTTGGTGAATACGTCGGATTTCTGTCGCGGTTGCGATATCGACGGCGACGATTCCATGGTCTGACTTGGTGCAAACGAAGAAGGCCGCCGGAGAACTGGCGGTAGTCATGACAGTAGCTGATCGGCGCGATGCTTCAGGGGCGTAGCACTTGCTGAGTGCGGCGCACCTGGTAGCGGGGGCCGCAGGTCTTTCTGGTTCTCCGCCAACAGCTGGGGCTGTACTTACTCGAGTGACGGATAATTCACTCAGGAGTAACAGCGTTACCCAGCGCCGCTCCCACAAAAAATCCGATGCCAGAGGTCTGACATCGGATTCGGGGTGGCTCAGATGTTTGAGTGAACAGCACCACGGGCATGCTGCGCTTACCCGGGCTATGGGCCGCGATTAATTGCTGGCCTCGACCGAGTCGCGCTCGATACCGTATTTACGCAGCTTTTCCACCAAGGTAGTGCGGCGCAGGCCAAGCAGCTGGGCGGCATGGGCGACCACGCCCTGGGTGCGTTCCAATGCTTCGTTGATCAGGGTCAGCTCGATGCCGGCCATGTGGTCGCGCAGGTCCATGCCTTCGCTGGGCAACTGATTGACGCTCTCCGGCGCAGTGATCTTGCTGATCAAGCCGCTAGGCTGGCTCGTAGGTTGTGCAGGCGTTGCAGCCAGTTTGCCAAGCAGCATCGGCCGCTCGTCGTCGCTGCTCGCTGCAGCGGCAAGGTTCGCTTGGTCGCCGCGATAGCGGCTGGGCAGATCCTGCACGCGTACGGTACCGCCGGGATGCAAGACGGCCAGGCGTTCGACCAGATTGGTCAGCTCGCGCACATTGCCTGGCCAGGCGTAGCTGGCCAGTGCCTGCAGCGCCTCGGGAGCGAAACGGACTTCGCCACGACCGGTGCGGGCGAGCTGGGTGGCGATGGTTTCCACCAGCACCGGAAGATCGCTGGCGCGCTCACGCAGCGCCGGCACGTCGATCGGGAACACGTTGAGGCGATAGAACAGGTCCTCGCGGAACTTGCCATCGGCGATGCGCGATTCAAGGTCACGGTGGGTAGCGGCGATCACCCGCACATTGCAGCGGATAGTCTGGTTGCCGCCAACGCGCTCGAAGCTGCGCTCCTGCAGTACGCGCAGCAGCTTGACCTGCATCGGCAGGCTCATGTCGCCGATTTCGTCCAGCAGCAGGGTGCCGCCTTCAGCCATTTCAAAGCGGCCCTTGCGTGCGCTAAGTGCACCGGTGAAGGCGCCTTTTTCGTGGCCGAACAATTCGCTTTCGAGTAGATCTGGCGGAATAGCGCCGCAGTTGATGGCAATGAACGGGCCATCGCGGCGTGGCGAACGCTGATGGATGGCGCGCGAAACCACTTCCTTGCCGGTACCGGACTCGCCCAGCACCAACACGGTGGTATCGAAATTGGAGACCTGTTCGATCAGTTGGCGCAGTTCGGTAACGGCGGGGCTGTGCCCGGTCGGGCCGCTGTCGCCGGCGTTGTCCGCCTGATGCTCGGCATCCAGTCGCTTCAGGCTGGCGCGGCGCAGCAGCGCTTCCATCTGCGCGTGGCGCATCGGCTGTTCCAGCGGCCAGACATTGGCTTCGTGCAGGCCGTAGTGGCGCGAGAACGCCAGCGGATCGCCTTCGGCCAACAGGATCGGCGGCGGCAGCGAGGTGCCAGCCAGCCAGGTAAAGAAGCCGGCCGCGCGGTCGGCATCTTCAAGCGCGCCGACCACCACCGCCATCCAGTCATTGCTGCGATGACGGCTGACGTCAATGTCCTGCGCTTCGCTGACCCAGCGCGGGTTGAAGTCCATGAACTCCAACAGGGCCAAGGTGCGTTCGGCGCGGACGCCGTCGGCGTCGATCACCAGAATGCGTGATTCACTCATCTTCTTGTACCTTGAGTCCTTCCAGGATCGGCATCACTTCCTGGATGTAGGACAGCTTGCTGACAAAATTATCGGCACCGGCGCGCAGTGCGTGTTCGCGGTGCTCGGCGTCATCGAAGTGACTGGCAATCACGATGTACGGCGGCTGGTCCTGGGTCTTGATCAGGCGTGTGGCCTGCAGGCCGCCCATTTCCGGCATCGCCAGATCCATCAGTACCACCTGCGGGCGCAGGGTTTCGGAGCGCTCAATCGCTTCCAGCCCGTTGGCGGCGCTGCCTACAACTTCCAGCCATTCGATTTTGCGGAAGTGGCGCATGGCAGCGTTGATGAAGCCTTCATGGTCGTCGACCAGCACTACGGTGAGCTTGTTCATGGGAATCCTTGGTCTTAGCCCACACGGGCCAGCTGGGGCTTGCTGCTCTGCCGGCGACGTTCGCGGGCCGGGGCGATATCAAGCTGTTCGCGGTATTTTGCGACGGTCCGGCGTGCAATGTTCACTCCCTGACGCGACAGCAGGCCGGCAATGGCCTCGTCGGCCAGCGGGCGGGACACCGGTTCGGCATCGATCAGGCGCTTGACCATGGCTTTGACCGCCTGGCCAGAGACACTGGCGCCTTCCAGGCGTACGGCAAAGAAGTGCTTCAATTCAAAGGTGCCACGCGGGGTCTGCAGGTACTTGCCGGAGGTGATCCGCGAGACGGTGGATTCGTGCATGCCGATCAGCTCGGCCACCTCTTTCAGGGTCAACGGCGCCATGCACTCGTCACCATTGACCAGGAAGGCAGCCTGACGCTCGATGATGACCCGTGCGGTGCGCAGCAGGGTGTCGTAACGCATCGACAGACCGCGGGTCAGCCAGCGTGCTTCCTGCAGCATGTCGCGCAGGGGTTGGGCGGCTTCGCCGCTGCTGTCGGCGACAACCCGCTCGTAGCTGCTGTTGATGGCCAGGCGCGGCGTGGTGGCAGGATTCAGTGCGACCCGCCATTGGCCGTCAGCGTGCCAGGCGACCACGTCCGGAATCACACTCAGTTCCTGCTGCGGCAGCAGGGTATCGCCGGGGCGAGGCTGCAAGGACAGGACCAGACGGAAGGCTTCCTGCACGTCCTCTACTTCGGCATCCAGGGCGCGGGCCAAGGCCGGGTAGTCGTGGCTGGCCAGCAGCTGCATGTCTGCGTCGAGCAGGCGGCGCGCCAGATTGCGCGCCGGCACCTGGCCGGGCAGGGCAGTGAGCTGGGCCAGCAGGCATTCGCGCAGATCTACTGCCGCCATGCCAGCCGGTTCGCCGTGCAGCAGGCGCTGGCGCAGGGCCTCGATATCGGCGCTGGTGCGGTCCAGGCGAGCGCTGGCCAGCTGGGTCAACTGGGCCAGCGGGGCCTGCAGATAGCCGGCTTCATCGCAGTGGTCCAGCCAGAAGCTGATCACGGCAAGGTCGGCATCGTCCAGTTCATAAGCAAGTGCATTGAGGATGCGCAGCTGCGGATCGGTTGACTCGCCGGCCGCCACGCGTGCCATGCGATCCTCGTCGTCGGCATTCCAACTGGCGCCGGGCACATCCCACAGATTGCTTTCGGGCAGTTCATCAAACGCTGCGGTTTCAGCCTGTGCGGCATCGGCTTCGCTTGCAGCCGGCGCGTCCTCAGCCTGCTCCTGCAGCTCCAGCAGCGGGTTGCTCTCCAGTGCCTGGCGGACCTCCAGTTCCAGCTGCATGCCATTGAGCTGCAGCAAGCGGATCGATTGCAGCAAAGCAGGCGTGAGATGGAGTTGCTGGCCCAGTTGGGCAGAGAGTGTGGCTTTCATGCGTTTCCCCGTTGCGGCCAGTGGATGGCTGCGTTGTGGAACGCATCTTGCGTGCTTCATGTCAGGGCGGTAATAGGTGTTGGCCCTATAGCTGTCAAAATCCGCCCTACGAGACGTAGGTGATTCCCCTACATAGCGTCGAATAATTGGCGCTACAAATCGGGGGTATTTCTGCAAGCCATTGATTTGTATCGCTCATGCCGCGCTGGTGACGGCTTTCCGATTTCGTGACGCAGCTTCGCTTTTACTGGCGTGCCGGCGTCAAGAAAGGTCGTTTTCGTGGCGCAGTGCCAGCAGAAGCAGGTCGTTGGCGCGGCGGCAGCCCAGCGACTCCATCATCCGTGCCCGGTGGGTTTCAACCGTCTTGATGCTGATCCCAAGGTCAGCAGCGATTTCCTTGGTGGTCTGGCCGGTGCCGAGGCGTCGCAGGATCTGCTTCTGGCGTGGCGACAACGCGCCAATGCCTGTTGCGCGTTCCTTGCCGATCAGTGGTGCAAGCATTTTTGCCGAAATCTGCGGACTCAGGAAAACCTGGCCGGCATGGGCGGCGCGCAATGCCAGCTCCAGCTCGGCTGGGGCCGCATCCTTGACCAGAAAGCCGACGGCACCGCGATCCAATGCGTCACGCACGTGTGCAGCGTCATCGTGCATCGACATCATCACCGCACGTGCATGCGGCAGCCGCTGGCGGATATCGGTCAAGGCTTCGAGCCCGGAGCGGCCAGGCAGGGATAGGTCGAGCAGGATCAGGTCCGGCACATGGAACAGGGCCATCTCCAATGCCTCATCGGCATTGCTGGCTTCGGCCACCACCTGGATACCGTCAAATGTCTGCAGCAGCCGGGTGAGCCCAGCACGAACCAAGGTGTGGTCGTCGACAATAAGAACGCGCACAGGAGACCGGGTCATAACGGAAGGCTGCACCTTAGCGGAGCAGCGAGGCGGGCGCCAGAGCACAAATTGGGAATAGGCTCATCGGTTGCGGCGACTGTCAGCAATCTGCTTGCGATGCAGTCGGAACAAATGTCGTTCGACTGCTGCCAGCAAGACATCATTCTGCGTATCCAGGCGCAGCCACAGCTGCGCACCCTGTGCCGTATCGGCTTCGGCCAGTACCACGACGGGCAGTTCAATCGCGTCGGGCAGCCATTCAGCGGGTTGCAGGCTGACCACGCCCGCCGTGCCAGCTGTGAAGCCGCCCAGCTGCTCGCGCTGCAGGCGCAGGCCATGCCGCGACCAGCGCAGCTGGGTGGCTGGCGCAGACGGTGCCTCGCGCTGCAGCAGGCGTCCCAGCAGTACAAGGGTCAGATCCAGGCGTGCTTCCAGCCGCTGCAGTTGCAGGCTGTTGTCGTTGCGTTCGTCGCTGTCGTCCACGTTGCGGGCGTCTTCGACCAGAGCGATGCTGCGCAGAAGCATCTCGGCACTGCCTGGGCGCTTGACCTTGGCACCGGCCTCGAACACTGCTGGCAGTGACAGTTCACAACTGAGTGTGTCGTCGAACAGCTCGGCTTCTGCAGCGTGGGCGATGCCGGTGGCAGTCATGCAAGGGTTCCAGCCTGTTGATAGGCGTTGGCCGCGCGGGTGGATTGACGTTCGGCGCGCAGGTGCATGGCGGCTTGATCACGCAGCTCCCGCATCCGCTCGGTCACGGCGTGCTGCTGTTCCAACAATGCCTGCAGGGCGTCAGCGCTTCCGGCGACGCCATTGTCCTGGATATAGCTGTGAAGACGCTGGTCGTGGGCGGCGACAATCTGCTCGGCGGCGTCGTGGTCTTCAGCGTCAATGGCATTCTTCAGGTCATTGAGATCGGCGTGCAGGGCATCAAGCATTTCGTTGGCAGTGGTGGCCATCAGCGTGCTCCGCCTGCGGTTGATGCGCTGCGTTGCTCGGAGGGGATGGCGTTCCAGGCAGACTCGATCTCACTTACCAAGGACAATGACTCCTGCAGCGCGGCGACATCGTTGTTGAGGTTGGCTTCGGTCAAGCGCTGCACGATGTAGTCATAGAGCGCGGAAAGATTACCTGCAACCTCGCCACCAGCGACATGATCAAGCGAGCCGTTGAGCTGACCAACAATCGCGCAGGCTTCGCCGATGGCTTTGCCTTTCAGGGCTTGGTCGCCCTTGGCGATGAAAGCCTCGGCGCGCCGCATGCGCTCGCTGGCGCCTTCCAGAAGCAGGGAGACCAGCTTGTGGGGGTCGGCATCCACTACCCGGGTTGAAACGCCGATCTGGCGGTATTGCTCGGCGAAATTGCGGCTGGGACCGTACATGTACTCAATCTCCTGGTGTTCGTGCAGTGAAGGCAACGACTGCCGATACATCGTTTGTGTGGCGTGATCTGCTATCGGCCATCAATGCGTATTGCTTGAGCCCGTCCTGGGCTATCAGCCCGACATCGCCGAAAGCTGCTGTGAAAGGTAGCTGCTGGTGCCCTGCATCTGCGACACCAACTTGTCCATCGCAGTGAACTGGGCGGTGTAGCGCGCGGACACCTTTTCCATGCGCGCGTCGAGATCGTCGAGTTGCTTGCCGAGCTTCTTGATTTCCTTGTTGAGCGCGTCGGTACGCTGCACCAAGGTGCCAGTGCCGCTGTCCAGGTTGCTCTTGAGGATGCTGTTCATGCCTTCATACAGCTTGCCGCTCTTGCCTACCAGAGCCTCGGCAGCAGCGGGATTTTTGGCCATCGCCTTGTCGAAGACACTGGCATCCAGTGACAGGGTGCCATCCTTGGTGATGGTCAGTCCCAGCTCCTTGAGGTCGATGACGTTGGCACTGAGCTGGCCGCGCAGCTGCTGCTGCAGGCCGCGCACCATCGAGTCGCCCGTCAGTACCGATGCCTGGTCCTTCTCGGCGTCATAGGCGCTGGAGGTCTTGAGCAGGCTGGTCGAGGCGTTGTAGGCGGTAACGAAGGCCTGCACCGCCGACTTCAACGGTTCATTGTTCTGGGTGATGGTCAACGGGGTGGTGGTGCCAACCTCGGCCTTGGTCAGGTCCAAGGTCACGCCGGCGATGATGTCGCTGATGCTGTTGCTGCTGGATTCACGGTCAAACCCGTCCACGCGTACGTGCGCGTTGGTGGCAGCGCTGATCTGTGACATGCCACCGCTGCTGCCATCCCAGGCCAGCGCGGAAAGGCCGCCATTGCCACCGCTGGCAGTGACCGTCAACTTACCGTCGGTGCCGGCATTGACGGCATTGAGTACTAGGTGCTGGCCATCGTTGGCGGTGATGACGGTGGCATTGACGCCTTTGCCACCGGCTGCACTATTGATGGCGGCGGCGATGCTGGTCAGGTTACTGCCCGGAGCGATATCGACCGAAATGGAATCCTTCTCGCCCCAAGCGATCGACAGCTTGCCGTCGCCCACCACGGCTTCAGCGTCAAACGCGCCGGAGCTGAGCTTCTGCGGCTGCGCCAGGCTGAGCACTTCGATGTTGTACGTACCTGCCGCGGCCAAGGTCTTGCCAGTAGAGGGGTCGGTGACGATGGTCGCTGAGAAGCCACTTTTCTCCGGTACGGAGGTTTTATAGGCGCGCAGATCGGCAGCTTTGCCCATGGCGTCCATCGCCGTCTGCAAGCTGCTCAACGAGCTCTTGATGTTGCCCAGCGCGGAGAGTTTGGCGGTGGCCGTGGTTCCCTGGTTGTTGATGCGGTTGGCAGCAGGTGCGCGTTCAGCTGCAACCAACTGCTTGACGATGGTAGGAATGTCCAAGCCGGAGCCAATGGTGGACAGGGAAGACGTAGCCATGGATGTTCCTCTTTCAGCGAGGGGGTGAAGCTGCAACCGCCACCCCGGATATCGGCACGCGGCGGCATAGCTTTAGCTGCGTGGCTCCGCAGTCATCTGCAAGCGGCGTGCCAGTGCCTGCCGGCGCGCACAGCGCAGTTCACGGCGGGGGAGAGGCGGACCCTTGGCGGCGCTGAATGGTGTTGCCAAGGCGTCGGCTTCGACGCCGTGATCCAGGCGCTGGCATTGCAGTGCTTCCATAACGCACAAGCCCCGCCATTGCTGGCGGGGCATGTGCCACGCCAGCGTTATCACGCCGACGTGGAGGGTGTTGCTTGCTGGATCAGCGCAGCAGGCTCAGCACGTTCTGGCTGGTCTGGTTGGCCTGGGCCAGCATGGCGGTACCGGCCTGCTGCAGGATCTGCGTGCGGGTCAGCTCTGCCGTTTCCTTGGCGTAGTCGGTGTCACGAATACGGCTGCGGGCCGAAGACATGTTTTCCGACGAGGTGTTCAGGTTGGCAACCACCGAGGTGAAGCGGTTCTGCACGGCACCCAGATCGGCACGTGCCGAGTTGATGGTGCTCAGGGCTGCGTCCATTGCATTCAGCGCGTTGTCGGCGCCGGCGGTGGTGGAGATGTCCAGGTCAGCGAAGCCGGTGGCCGAAGCGCCCTTGGCAAAATTGCTGGTGGTGCCTGCGGTCAAGCCAGTCTGGGTGGCCAGATCACCAGTACCTGCACCAATGGTGAAGTCAGCTTTAGCCGAGGTGAGCTGCAGCAGGCCATCCTTATCCAGTGATGCGGATACGCCAGTGTTGTAGCTTTGATTGTTGATGGCCTTGACCAGATCGCTTGCGCGCTGAGCCGAACTGCCGGCCGCACCAAAATTGATGGTCGCCTCGCCCTTGTCGGTTTTCAACGTGAAGCTGCCAGCGCTGAAGGTACCAGCAACCGCTGCGGTGCCGACTTGTTCCGTGCCGTTGCTGTGGGTTGCAACGAATGCGCCCGTTGCAAAGCTGCCGGCCGTGCCGATGGTGCCGCCCAACGCAACGGCCAGATCGGTACCATCGGCCTGCGAGAAGGCCAACGTGCCTTCGACGGCAGAGCCGGTGTAAGTGACGCCAGCAGGAATGTTGGAGGCCGACGAAAGCGCTGCATCGATGTCCGCTGCAGTAACCGTCTCGCCGTTATCGCGGCTCAAGGAAACAACCGCTGCGCCGCCGACGGAGAGCGAGAACGTCTGGCCGTCTGCGGTGGCCGTTGCGGCCGTCCAGTTGCCCGAGGTGCCGGTGGTCGTCGCGGTCGCAGGCGCGTAGTCAGCGGATGCTGCCACGCCGCCAGTGCCCAGCGCCTTGGTGCCCCCGGCGCTTGCCGCCGTATCAACTTTGTTCCAGTTGCCCAGGTCCTTGATGTTGGCGTTGGCGATCTGGGCGATGTCGATGGTCTGGCCCTGGTCGGCGCCGATCTGGAACGACTGTGCCTGGAAGCTGCCGTCCAGCAGCTTGGTGCCGTTGAAGTTGGTCTGCTCGGACACGCGCTGGATTTCTGCCTTCAGCAGCTGCACTTCGGCGTTCAGGGCTTCGCGGTCGGAAGGCGAGTTGGTGGCGTTGCGCGACTGCACGGCCAGTTCGCGGATACGCTGCAGGTTGTTGCCGATTTCGGTCAGCGCGCCTTCGGCGGTCTGCGCCATCGAGATGCCGTCGTTGGCGTTGCGGGCAGCCTGGTCCATGCCGCGGATCTGGGTGCTGAAACGCTCGGAGATCGCCAGACCGGCGGCGTCGTCCTTGGCGCTGTTGATGCGCAGGCCCGAGGACAGGCGCTGGATCGAGGTGGCCAGGCTGGAGCCGCTGGTGCCCAGGTTACGCTGAGCATTGAGCGACATGATGTTGGTGTTGATGACTTGTGCCATGATTCGAGCTTCCTATGTGGCGTTGGGTCCGGCACATCACCTGGCCGGTACTGGGTGCAGTGGGCGGGGGTAAGAAGAGCCTTAGCACCGCTGCTGATACCAATAACGGCAGCTTTTCCGGCAGCTTTAGCGCCTTGCTGCAAGTGATGCCAAAACCACAGAACGCACAAGCCCCGGTTTCCCGGGGTTTGTGTGTTTTTGGCGTTGCTGCGGGTGGTGGGGCGGGCGTCCCCACTACAGATGAAGCCTTTGCCGAGCATGGCTCGGCACTACAGCTGCGTTTGCTTACTTCAGCAGGCTCAATACGTTCTGCGGCGACTGGTTGGCCTGGGCCAGCATAGCCGTGCCTGCCTGCTGCAGGATCTGCGTGCGGGTCAGCTCTGCGGTTTCCTTGGCATAGTCGGCATCGCGGATGCGGCTGCGTGCGGCCGACAGGTTCTCCGAGGAGGTGTTGAGGTTGGCGATGGTCGAGGTGAAGCGGTTCTGCACCGCACCCAGATCGGCACGTGAGGAGTTGATCGACTGCAGCGCAGCGTCGATGGCGTTGAGGGCATTGTCTGCACCCGTGGCCGAGAGCACGTCCAGATCCGCGAAACCGGTTTCGGCCGCGCCGGCTGCCCAGTCGGTCGTCGTATCTGCCGTCAGGCCGGTCTGTGCGGTCAACGATGCGCCGCCAGCAATGGTGAACTGGCCCGACGCCGAAGCCAACTGCAGATTGCCGCTGGCATCCAGCGAGGCGGTGACACCGGTGTTGTAACTCTGGTTGTTGACGGCTTTCACCAGATCGCTGGCGCGCTGTGAGGCGCCACCGGCTGCGCTGAAGCTGATGGTTGCGGTGCCCTTGCTGCCGGTCAGGGTGAAGTTGCCGGCAGTGAAGCTGGCCGGGGTGCCGCCGACTTCGGTCTGGGCGCCGACCGTCCCAGTGAGACCACCGGAGATGGTGATTGGTGTTGCATTGGCATTGCTCAGGTCGATATCCGTACCATTGATGGCAGCGGTCAACCCCGCAACGCTGGTGCCGATAGCCGTGTTGACCGCGGTAGCCAAGCCGGCGGCGGTGGTACGTGCTGCATCTGGTGCCACGTTGATGGTGGTGCCGCCAATCTGGAAGGAAAGCGCAGCAGCGGGATCAGCCACACCAGCCAGGCTCAAGGTGCTTGTGCCTGGAGTGGGAGTGCCTGGGATGTAACCACCGTCAGCGGCGACAGCTGCTGCCGAGGCCGGCGTATCCACGCGGTTCCAGTTACCCAGTTCCTTGATGTTGGCGTTGGCGATCTGCGCGATGTTGATCACCTGGCCCTGGTCGGCACCCACCTGGAACGCCTGGTTCTGGAAGCTGCCATCCAGCAAAGCAGTGCCGTTGAAGTTGGTCTGTTCGGCGACGCGCTGGATTTCGGCCTTCAGCAGCTGCACTTCGGCGTCCAGCGCTGCACGGTCGGAAGGCGAGTTGGTGGCGTTGCGCGACTGCACCGCCAGTTCACGGATGCGCTGCAGGTTGTTGCTGATTTCGCCCAGGGCGCCTTCAGCAGTCTGCGACAGCGAGATGCCATCGTTGGCATTGCGGGCGGCCTGGTCCATGCCGCGGATCTGGGTGCTGAAGCGCTCGGAAATTGCCAGGCCGGCGGCGTCGTCCTTGGCGCTGTTGATACGCAGGCCCGAGGACAGGCGCTGGATCGAGGTAGCCAGGCTGGAGCCGCTGGTGTTCAAATTCCGCTGAGCGTTCAGCGACATGATGTTGGTGTTGATGATCTGTGCCATGGGTACGTCTCCGTTGTGCTCGGTGCTTTGCGTTGTGGACTGGCAGATGTGCTGCCGTAGATGTGAATCAGCGAATCATGTTGAACAGCGACATCGACTGCATCTGCGTGAAGATGGTCTGTGCCGCTTGCAGCGCCGCGCCTTCGAGCTTGTACTGCCCGATTGCTTCGGCGTAGTTGAGGTCACGCATCTGCGAGAGCGAACTCTTGAGCGTGACGGTGTTGGCTTCGCGCAGTGAGTCAGCGTTGTCGATTGCAGTGAGCTGGGCGCCACCTGCAGCACGCGTATCGATCATGCTGTTGGATGCCTGGCGAACATCGCGGATGCTGGCCTGCAATGCGTTCTGCTGGGCTGCCCTTGCCGCCGGGGTGGACGTGTCCATCTGCAACGTCTGCACCAACTGGTCGATGCTGCTGAATACGTCGCGGGTTTCAGCGGTAGCCGCAGTGAACGTGTCGCCCGCCGCCGGGGTGCCGTCAATGCGCATGCGCAGCCCCTCGAATACGATGTCTTCGCCGCTGGTATGGGTGCCGGTGGCCACAATGGTGTTGCTGGCATCCACCACTTCGTAGGTATCCGCTGCGGTGAAGCGAAGCGTGTAGCTCGCGCCTGCCCAACCACCGGAGCCGTCGCGGCCGACATCGGTGAGCACTGCCTGGCCGGTGTTGCTGGCGCCAGCGCGCCCATCCACCGTGCCGTCGCCGGTACGGATGCGCATGAAGATCTCACTGCCAGGCAGCGCGTCTTTCACGAAGGTACCTGGCGACACTTCGACCTGGCGCTGGGTCTGGTCGCCGTTGTAGGTAACCGTGCCGTTGCTCAACGAGAACGGCGCGCTGGCATCGGCAGCGCCACCGAACAGATAGCGGCCACTGCCATCGGTGGTGTTGGCGAGGGCCAGCAACGAGTCCTTGATGGACTTCAGCTCGCTGGCCACTGCCTTGCGGTCCTCCACCGACAGTGCCGGGCTGTTGGCTTGGACAGTCAAGTCCGACACCCGCGTCAACATTTCGCCAGCCTGTGCCAGCACGTTCTCCTGCAGGCCGAGGCGGTTCTGCACGGCGTTGGCGTTCTTGCCCAGTTGTTCAAGTTCAGCCAGTACGCGGTCCATGCCCACGGCGGTGCCTGACGCGACCGGATCATCCTTGGCAGTGACGATCTTCTTGCCGGTCGCCAGCTGCTGTTCAAGGTGATTCATCTTGCTCTGCTTGGACAACATCAGCGCGACAGACTGGTCGTACATCATGTTGCTGGAGATACGGGTACTCATCAGCCCACCGCCTTCAGGATTGTCTGGAACATGGTGTCGGCGGTGGAAATCAGCTGCGAGGCAGCCTGGTAGGCTTGCTGCAACCGGAGCATGTCCGCCGCTTCCTCATCAAGGTTGACGCCGGAGATCGAATCCCGTGATGCCTTGGCGTTGTCATTGATGACCTGTTGCGCCTGCAATGAGTAGTCGGCGGCGCGCGCAGCGGAGCCGATCTGGGTGGTTAGCCCGCCCAATGCACCGTTCAAGGTGACGGTGCCGCCGTTGAACGCCTTGGCGTCTTCGACATCGGCCAAGCGCTTGGCATTGCCGTTGTCACTGGAACCGGGCGCAGTCTTGGTGATATCGAAGCGATCGCCAGCGGCAGGCTTGCCATCAAGCACAACGCTCCAGCCATTGGCGCTGATGGCCTGGCCGGGGGTGTAGGGGTAAGGTCCGGCGCCATCTATGGTGTAGTTGTTTGCATCGACGAAGCTGATCACCGCCGGATTGAGTAGGGCAGGGTTACCCGCATTCACAACATCCAGGTTGCCGAGCTTGCCGGTCCCGGTATTGCTCAACGTGGCAGCTCCCTTGATCGGGTTGGCGGCGGCGATGCGCGACGGGTCGGTGATTGCCACCGAGAGCTCATTGGTTGCAGCGGCAGTCGGTTGCAGCAGGAAACGGTCGTTGACGGCAGGGTTGCCGCCGACCACGAACTGAACGCCATTGACCACGAACGGATCGGCTGCGGTGCCGGTACCTGTCATCGGCACCGCGACGCCGCTATCGGCGCGGCTCGCCTGCCAATTGCTGCCGTCAAATTTCAGCAGCAGGTTCTGCCCGTCCAGCGCGCCCAGATCGCCATAACTGGCGGTGAGACTCGCGCTACCATTATTGCCGCTATGCGCCGAGATCTTCGGTATACCGAGGTTGAAGAAATCTCCACCCATGTCGCCGTACAGGTCCATGCCTTCGGCGTGCGATTCATTGAACGATTGCGCCATGCCAACTGCGATCCGGCCCAGCTCGGCTTGCGCCGGATCCAGTACGGTTTCGCGGAATTCCAGCATGCCGCCGATCTGGCCTCCCAGCGCTTTGCCGTCCAAGGTAACGGTCATGCCTTGGGTCTTGATCGCAAGCTGTAGACGCTCAGGCTGATACGGATCAGCGGCGGTGGTGATCTGTGAGGCGGTGGTGCCAACGACCAGTGCCTGGCCGCCGGCGGAGTAGACGTTCATCACGCCGCCGTCCTGGATCACCGCGGTGCCGCCGGTGTAGCCAACCAGCGCGGAGATCAGCTGGTCGCGGCGGTCCAGTAGATCTGGCGCAGCGGCCGCGGCGTTGCTGCCGATGGCGCCGTTGATCTGCGCGATCTCAGATGCAAGCCGGTTTACCTCGTTTGCGGCAGAGATCAAACCGTTGTTGACCTCGCTGTTCAAACTGTCGAGGCTGCTGTTGAGTTGTTTGAAGCGGCTGACCAGGGTGCTGGCGTTGTCCAGCACATCGCGGCGGTCGGCGGTGCCGGCAGTGTTGGATCCCAGGCCATTGA
This sequence comes from Stenotrophomonas sp. STEN030, assembly GCF_056759995.1. NCBI lineage: Bacteria > Pseudomonadati > Pseudomonadota > Gammaproteobacteria > Lysobacterales > Lysobacteraceae > Stenotrophomonas > Stenotrophomonas sp. STEN030. The sequence goes on from NZ_JBRREB010000005.1 coordinate 20,624, forward strand.
CGGCGTCAAAGAAGTTGGACCACACGCCACTGACGTTGGTCGCCGGGTCGGAGAACAAGGCATCAACGCGGTCAGCCATGCCGGACAGCTGCTGCAGCCGCGCAAGTTCACCACTGCTGTCCAGCAGTCGCGAGATAGCCAGCTGATCAGCGACCCGGCGGATGTCGGTGATCTTGGTGCCGTTGCCGACATTGCCATAGCCAACGTCGCTGGGTTCGCGGGTGGCGAAATCAACTTTCTGGCGGCTGTAGCCGTCAGTCTTGATGTTGGCCACGTTGTGGCTGACGGTGGCCAACGCCCGTTGGAAGGCGATCAGTGCGCTGGTGCCAGTGGAAAGAACATTAGACATGGACGGCTATCTCAACGACGGGTGATGCCGGCAAAACCGGCGTTGCTGGCAAAGGTCTGGCCCAGTCGCGTACCGGCATCGCCGATGGCGGCGACGGCGCGCTCGATGGTGGGGCCTGCGGCAATGGCCGCGATCTTGGCGGCGTAGGCCGGATCGGTGGCATAGCCTGCGCGTTGCAAGCCTTGTGCAAAGCTGCGCACATCGCTGCCGGCGCTGAGTGCGGCCTGGTAGCGTGGACTGGTCTTCAACATGCGCACGTAGTCGCCAAAGCTTTCGGCCATTGAGCCATAGGCACGGAAGCTGGCAGTCTCGTTGCGACGCTGGCCGTTGACGTATTCGTGGGTGCCGGTGGTGGCCCGTTCGCCACTCCAGCCGGTGGCCTTGATGCCGAACAGATTGTGGCTGCTGTCACCGTTGTCGCGTTTGATATGACGCTTGCCCCAGCCGGTCTCCAGCGCCGCCTGGGCAACCAGTGCGCGCGGATCAACACCGAGTTCGCGTGCAGCGCGCTCGGCATGCGGCCAGATGCTGGCGACGAAGCCTTCCGGGGTGTGCTTGCCGAGCTTGTCGGCAGCGACGTTGGCGGTGGTGGTATCAACCGCATCCCCACGCTCTGCCGCCGAGACATTGCTCCAGCGGTCGTTGCTCATCGCCCAATCGGCGGGCTGTGCAGCCGCTGAAGTGTCCTGGTACGGGTTGGTATTGTTCAACGAGGCATGGAAGCTGCTGCTGTCACGGCCGGCAATCAGATCCAAGGCCTGCGCCTGTGGCGCCATATACGTGGATTGATCGTTGAGGTTCAGCGAAGACAGCGGGTCCTCGCCCATCGTCGGCGCTGCATTCAACGGCAGGCCGGTGGCAGCAGGGGAGGTCAATTGATAGGCACGTGCAGCCGCGGCGGGCTTGATGCTGGGATCTACCGGTGCCGTTGCTGCGCCCTCCGCACCGCCCAATTGACGCGCGATCATGGCTGACAAGCCGAGCCCACGACCACGCGTCATCGCCTCGGCAATTCGTTGGTCGTACATCTCGCGGAACATCTGGTTTTCGCCCGGGAACAGCGAATCGCCGAAGCTCGCATCGCGCATGCTCTTGACCAGCATCTGCGCGAACTGGCCTTCCAGCTGGCGTGCAACCTTGTCGATCTTCGCCGGATCATTGGCGATGGCCGGATTCAGTTCCAGCGAGGGCGCGGCGATACGCATGTCAGATCACCTCAAGGTCGGCGGTCAGTGCGCCGGCCTGCTTGAGTGCCTCCAGGATTGCGATCAGGTCGCCCGGTGCCGCACCAACTTCGTTGACCGCACGTACGATCTCGTCCAGGGTCGCGCCGCCATCAAAGCGGAACATGCGGCTGCCTTCGTTGCTGGCCGTGATTGTCGACTGTGGCGTGGCGACGGTCTGGCCACCGCCAAAGGCGTTGGGTTGGCTGACCTGGGTCGATTCGCTGACGGTCACCGTCAAGGAACCGTGCGAGATCGCTGCCGGACTGACTCGCACCTGCGAGCCGATCACCACGGTGCCGGTGCGCGAATTGACCACGATACGCGCGGGCGCAGTGCCCGGTGATAGCTCGACGTTCTCGATACGCGCCAGCATGCCGATGCGTGCGCCCGGGTCGGTCGGGGTCTGCACCGAAACCGTACCGCCATCAACCGCACGTGCCGCACCTTCGCCGAAGGTGGCGTTGAGTGCATTGACCATCCGCGAGACGGTGGTGAAATCGTTCTGGTGCAGGTTCAAGGTGATGTCGCCGCCGCCAGCGAAGACGTCGGGAAGCGCACGTTCAACGGTGGCGCCATTGGGAATGCGGCCAGCGCTGGGAATATTCACCGACATCCGCGAGCCGTCCTTGCCCTGTGCGCCAAAGCCGCCAACTACCAGGTTGCCCTGGGCAATGGCATACACCTGCCCATCGATACCTTTCAGCGGCGCCATCAGCAGCGCGCCACCGCGCAGCGAGACCGCATTGCCGATAGAGGAGACGGTGATGTCGATGGTCTGGCCAGGCTTGGCAAACGGCGGCAGTTCAGCGTGGATGGCGACCGCAGCGACATTCTTCAGCTGCGGATTGACGTTTGCCGGAACATTGACGCCCAGTTCGCCGAGCAGGTTTTTCAAGCTCTGCACGGTGAACGGTGCCTGGCTGGTGCGGTCGCCGCTGCCATCCAGGCCAACTACCAGGCCGTAGCCGACCAGCGCATTGCCACGCACGCCGCCGACCTGGGCCAGATCCTTGATCCGCTCAGCCTGAGCGGGCAGGGCGGCTGCCAAGGCCAGTGCTGCCAGGGCAAGAGGACGCATGAAAGAGAAAGTCTTCATCACAGTGCTCAGAACAGCGCAAACGCTGAATTGAAGAAGCGGCCCAGCCAGCCCATCGCATTGGACTGCGCTACCGCGCCGCGACCGCCATAGGCGATGCGCGCATCGGCAACCTTGCTGGAGGAAATGGTGTTGTCCGGGTTGATGTCCGCAGCGCGTACGACACCCTGAATCTGCACCAGTTCATCGCCCTGATTCAGCCGCAGGTTCTTCTGCCCCTGCACAACAAGGTTGCCGTTGGGCAGGCGCTGGATCACGGTGACGGTGACGCTGCCCTGCAGACGATTGCTCTGCGCGCTATTGCCTTTGCCAGCGAAGTCGCGCTCTGACGAGGCAGATGCGCCGAGAATGTCCTTGCCGCCAAGCGTCACCGGCGCACCGAACAAGGTCGGCGTGCCAACGTCGATATCAGACTTCTTGCTGATCGCGGTGCTGGCAGTGGTGGTGGCCATGGTGTTCTCGACCAGGGTGATCGTCAGCAGGTCACCGACATCACGCGCGCGCCGATCGCCATACAGGTTCAAGCCCGGGCCGGCAGCGTAGATCGCGCCAGCGGTCGGCACTGCGGCCTGCACCACGATGGGTTGGATCGGTGCCATCGGTGCATACGGGCGCACGTCGCCGGCCAAGGTGCAGCCGCCGATCAAGGCAGCGCTCAAGGCGATGGACAGGTGGCGCAGGAGTGGGGTGCTGCTCATGACGGTATCCCTTGGCGACCAATCAGACGTTGTTGTTGAGGTAGCCGAGCATCGAGTCGGTGGTGGAGATGGCCTTGGCGTTCATTTCGTAGGCGCGCTGCGTCTCGATCATCGACACCAGCTCTTCGACCACGTTGACGTTGCTGCCTTCCAGCGCGCCCTGCACGACCGTGCCCAAGCCATTGAGGCCGGGCGTACCGTTCTGGGCTGGGCCCGATGCGGTCGTTTCCAGGAACAGGTTCTCGCCCTTGGCCTGCAGGCCGGCGGGGTTGATGAAGTCGGTAAGCGTCAACGATCCGATTTCGACCGAGGCAGCTTCGCCGGCCATCTTCACGCTGATGGTGCCGTCGGTGCCAATGGTCATCGATTGCGCGCCTTCGGGAATCTGGATGCCAGGCTGCACCGGGTAGCCGCTATTGGTTACCAGCTCGCCCTGCGCATTGATCTGGAAGCTGCCGTCACGCGTATATGCCGAGGTGCCGTCGGGCATCATCACTTCGAAGAAGCCTCGGCCATTGGCCATGACATCCAGTGCGCGACCGGTTTGCTGCTGGCTGCCTTGCTCGAAATGCTTGGAGGTAGCGACAACGCGTACACCGGTACCCAACTGCAGGCCGGTGGGCAGCTGCGTCTGTGCCGAGGATGAACCGCCGGGTTGACGCACCTGTTGATACAGCAGGTCCTCGAAGCTGGCGCGGTCGCGCTTGAATCCGGTGGTATTGGTGTTGGCCAGGTTGTTGGAGACAACCGACATACGTGTCTGTTGCGCATCCAAGCCGGTCTTGGCGACCCACAATGCCTGATTCATGGTGCGATTCCTTGGTGACGGATACCGGCCGATTGGCCCTTGGTACTGTCAATGCATGGGCTGTGCCAAAACCGGTGTCGGAATGTCGGCGCTGAGCACATTGGCTCTGCGATGGCCTATGGCTGCGACCGAGCGCGGTTTGCGACATGGCGCCATGCGCACCGGAGCAGTGCGCGCCGGGCGGGTATGAAGCGGTGGGAGATCATCTGGATCTTGCTGGAGACGGGTAGCCCACCGTTTCCAGCGCTGGCCCGGCCGAAGGCCAGGGCAGGCGCACTGCATGCGCGCTGGCCTTGTTCTATCAGCCGTTGAGGCGCAACAAACTGTTGGCACTGCGCGCGTTCTCGTCGCCGTGCTTGATTACCTTGACCTGCATTTCAAATTGGCGCTGCAGCTGGATCATCTGCACGAGTGCGCCGGCCGCATCGACGTTGCTGGATTCCAGCATGCCGCTGTCCAGGGCCTTGCCTTGACGCTGGGCAAAGGGCTGTTGCGGATCGGTGTTGCGCATCAGTCCATCCAGGCGCCGCTCCAACTGTTCATTGGGTGCATCAACCACGCGCAGGCGGCCAATCATCGCCATCGTCTGCGGGCCTTCGCCCAGCGGAATGATCGATAAAGTACCGTCGTGACCGATCTCCATGGCCTGATGTGGTGGCACCGCGATCGGGTTGCCGTTGTCGTCAAGCACGGCATTGCCTTCGGCGGTCACCAGCTGTCCATTCGGCGTCAACGATAAGGCACCGCTGCGGGTATACGCCTCGCTGCCATCGCTGGATTGCACGGCCAGCCAGCTGCCTGGCTGCAGGGATAGATCCAGCGAATTGCCGGTGATCTGCTGCGCGCCAACGCGACGGTTGAAACCAGCATCGACGTGCACGGCATCTACCCGCGATGGAAACCCCGGACCCTGGATGCGGAACGATTCGGTATTGGCCAGCGCTTCCTTGAAGCCCGGTGTATCCGAGTTGGCCAGATTGTGCGACACGGTGGCCTGCGCCTGCAGCGAGGCGCGGGCACCGGTCATGGCAACGTAGAGGGCTTTGTCCATGGTGCTGGAATTCGCGTAGTGAGATTGGGGTTGAAAAACGCTGTTGGCAGCTGCGTCGCGGTGGGGACCAATCAAGTGTTGATTGATCCCCACGTCTTGCTTTACCTGATGTTGATGATGGCCTGGGTGACCTGGTCCTGCGTCGAAAGCATCTGCGAGTTGGCCTGGAAGTTGCGCTGGGCGACGATCATGTTGACCAGCTGTTCGGTGAGGTCCACCGTCGAGGCTTCCAGTGCACCAGCTTGAACCTGGCCAAAGTCCGACGAGTCAGGCGCGCCAACGCGCGGGTTGCCGGACGAGAAGGTCTCCACCCACAGGCTGTTGCCCTGGTTCTGCAGCCCCTGCGCATTGTTGAACGTGCTCAACGCGACCTGGCCCAACGGCTTGTCGTCGCCATTGGAGTAGCGTGCATAGACCACGCCCTGCTCGGAGATGCTGATCTCATTGAGCTTGCCGGCAGCGTATCCATCCTGGCGGGTATCGCGTACCGCGAACTTCTCGCCGTACTGGGTAGAGCCTGCGACATTCAACGTCAGGTTGACCACGCCGGCGCCGGTGCTTGGCGTGAACGGAGCCAAGGTGATGTCGCCGTTGGCCGGGCTGACCAAGGCGCCGGCGTTGGAGAACTGCAGCAGTGACGGTGCGCCGGCAGGCTGGCCATCCACATAGTTGTGTACCTGCCACTCATTGGCGGTACCGGTCTTCACGAAGTACGAGGTTTGGGTGTGGCTGACACCCAGCGAGTCGTACACGGTGATGCCACCGGTGGAGTGGTTGTAGGTATTGGAATCGGCCGGGTCGAACGGCGCTACCGTCGGCGCTGGTGCATTGCCGGGCAGGGTGAACGCCATGTTGACCAGGGTGCTTGGCTTGGGCGGGCTGTCGGTATTGAGCAACTGCAGATCGGTCAGCTGGCCATCAAAGCGGGTGCCGTCAGCGTTCGGTGCAAACACCTGCAGGCGTGCACCCTGCGGATTCACCACATAGCCATTGTTGTCAGTCTGGAAATTACCGGCGCGCGAGTACACGCGCGCACCGTTCATGTTCAGGGTGAAGAAGCCTTCGCCGGCCACGGCCAGGTCCAGGCTGCGTCCGGTCTGGCTGATATTGCCCTGCGAGAACTGCTGCGCCACGTTGCTCAGGCGTGCGCCGGAGCCCATTGCGTTGCGCGACAGTCCATAGCTGGTGGCATTGAACAGATCGGCGAACTCGGCGCGCGATTCCTTGAAGCCGGTGGTGTTGACGTTGGCGACGTTGTTGGCGGTGACATTCAGATCCGCGTTGGCCGCGTTGATGCCCGACAGTGAGACATTGAAAGCCATGGCGATACTCCTGGGAAATCGAAGAGGGGGCTCAGCTGACGCGGAGCACGTAGTCGAGCGGGGCAGTGCCCAGCCCCTTGAGATTCAGATACAGGCCGTCAGAACCTACCGTCACGCTCTCGACTTTCGCCTCGGCGTAGGTGGCCAGCTTGCTCTGTACGCCGGCGCTATCGGTGTGGGTGGCGGTGACGGTATAGCTGCCGGCCGGCATGCGCTTGCCATCGGCATTGGTGCCATCCCATTGGAAGGCGACCTCGCCGGCAGCGTTGGCCGGAACGGTCAACTGATTGACCTTCAGGCCGTTGGCATCGGTGATGTCGACGGTGACCGAGCCGGCTGACTGCGCCACAACCGTGCCGCTGGTACCGCCTTCGGCCTCCAGTGCGAGCTTGGGCGAGGGCACCATCACGCTGTGGCCAACCAGTGCAGCGCCGCGCAGTACCTGGTCGCTGGCCATCGACTGTTGGAAGCCCTTCACCGAGGTGTTCAGATCGCTGATGCCCTGCACAGTGGACAGCTGCGCCATCTGCGCAACCATCTGGCTGTTGTCCATTGGCTTGGTCGGGTCCTGATGCTGCAGCTGGGTAGTCATCAGCTTCAGGAAGTCGGCCTGATCGAGCGAGCCTTTGTTCTTGCTGGTGGGCGTGGTGTTCGGCGCGGTGAGGCCGAGCGACTTGTAGAGATCGGAGTTGACGCTGGTGCTCATGTCGGCAGATTCCTGGGGGAGTGGGCTCAGCGGCCCATGGTCAGCGTGGCCAGGGCGAGTTCCTTGGCGGTGCTGAGCATTTCCACGCCGGCTTGGTAATTGCGCGAGGTGGAGATGAGGTTGACCATCTGCGCGACCGGATCAACGTCGGGCGAGTACACATAGCCCTCGCCATCGGCCAGCGGATGATTGGGTTCGTAGCGCTTGATCGGCGGCGCATCGCTCTGTGCAATCTCCTTGACCTGCACGCCGGTCAGATTGGGATCATTGCGGCTGGTAACGGCCTGGAAGATCGGCTCCAGCGGCTTATAGACCGCCTGCGGCGAACCGGCGATCGAATCGGCATTGGATAGATTGGAGGCGATGGTGCTCATGCGCACCGACTGCGCCTGCAGCGCCGAGCCGGCAATATCAAAGATGGGCAGGTTGCTCATGGCGTGCTTCCTTACTGGCCAGTGATGGCGGTGAGCATGGTCTTCACCTTGGACTCGACGAAGCTCAGCGAGGCGCGGTATTCCAATGCGGCGCGGCCATAGGCGGCGCGCTCGGTATCCGGGTCGACGGTGTTGCCGTCGAGGCTGGGCTGGGCGCCTTCGCGCAGGATCTGGAACGGGTTGAGCCCGTTGGCACCACCGATGGCGTAGTGCTGTTCGGCGGTGGCCGTCAGCAGGCCATTGCCGCTGGTCGCACCCTGGGCATTGCGCAGGGCGGCATCAAAATCGAGATCGCGGGCCTTGTAGCCAGGCGTGTCGGCATTGCTCAGGTTGCTGGCGATCAGCTTCATGCGCTGCTCGCGCAGCGGCATTGCCTGGGCGTGGATGCCTAGATAGTTGGAAAACAGGTTGGCCATGTGGAACCTCCCACGGAACGTTGCCGGGGAAGCTGCAAAACCTGTGCCAAAGAAACATGTAGTGCCAAGCCATGCTCGGCAGGGGCTCTACCGGTAAAGCCATTGCCGAGCATGGCTCGGCACTACAGCCGGTCAGGCTCAGCTATACGCGTACTGCGTCTCGGCCACATGGCGCAGCCGCTGCAGGACGAAATCAGCAAGCTCATGCGGGCTGTACTTGGCCACAAAGGCATTGGCACCCACACGCTCCACCATGGCGTTGTTGAAAACGCCCGACAAGGAGGTGTGCAGGAGCACATACAGACCAGCCAGCCCAGCATGGCGGCGGATTTCCGTCGTCAAGGTGTAGCCGTCCATCGCCGGCATCTCGATATCGGAGATCACCATGGCGTAGCGCTCGGCCGGGTTTTCGCCCGAGGCATGGATCTGCAACAGGTGTTCCAGCGCCTGCTTGCCATCAGAAAGCAGGGTTGCGCTCACCCCCAGCTGGTCCAGCACGCTGCGGATCTGCTGGCGGGCGACACGCGAGTCATCGACCACCAGCACCTGCATCGGCGGTGCGTCGGCAGGCAGCGCCATGGACGGGTCAAGCACCGCCTCGCTGCGCACCTGGGCGATGTCGGCGAGCACGCTTTCAACGTCGATCACCTGGATCAACTCACCCTGGAAGCGGGTAACAGCGGTCAAATACGTCGATTCGGCGCCCAATTCCGGCGGTGGGTGGATATCTTCCACCGCAATATTGACGATGCGCTCAACCCCGCTGACCAGAAAGCCCTGCACCGAGCGATTGAACTCGGTCACCACCAGGTAACCCGGTGAGGTGTCCGCCTCGGGCTCGCGCTCAGGGTGGCCGATGGCCAGGCCAAGGTCCAATACCGGCACCGAGCGGCCACGCACATCAGCCACGCCGGCAAACTGGGCGGGCAGGCCGGGTACCTGGAACAATGCTGGGCGGCGCAGCACTTCCTGCACCTTGAAAACATTCACGCCAAAAAGCTGACGGCCGCCAAGGCGGAACAGCAGCAGGGCAAGGCGGTTGTGGCCGGCCAGCCGGGTGCGCTGGTCAATTCGGTTGAGCAGGTCTTGTGACATGAGTGCTGTATCGGCGGCAGGGGACGACAACTTGAGTGCTCACCCCAGTCTGGACTGGCACAGCACTTGCAGCAGGGCTGTCGAACTATTCCTGAGCCGGGTGGCCGCCGTTGAAGCGTTTACTCCTTATAACCAGTCTGCTGTTGCCTTCATTGGCTTGGGCCACCACGTTCCAGCCGGTGGAATCCATCCGTGCCGCGGCCTTGGCCACCTTGGGAGCGGGCGAGAGCGGGGAGGCCAATCTTGATGCGAACCTGCGTTTGCCGGCTTGTGCGCAACCGCTGCAGGCCAAGGTTACCGCCAACACCACCGTGGAGGTCGCCTGCCCGCAGGCTGGCGGCTGGCGCTTGTTCGTCCCGGTCAAGGTCCGTCGCGAACAGCAGGTACTGGTTCTGGCGCGCGGCGTGGCTGCTGGAGAAACCCTAGCAGCGGCCGATATAAGTAGCGTCAAGCGCGATACGGCACGCTTGGCTGGTGCCGTGCTGTTGAAGCCGGAGGCGGCCGTGGGCCGGGTCGCGCGGCGCGCATTGAGCGCCGGCAGCCTGCTGTCGGCGACCGATCTGGTCGCGCCCCGCACCGTTCGCCGTGGCGATAATGTCGCCCTGGTGTCGCGTCGGGGCGGGGTGGAGGTGCGTATGGCGGGCAAGGCGCTGGGAGATGCGGGTGAGGGCGAGCGGGTCTCGGTCGAGAACCTGTCTTCACGCCGGGTAATGCAGGGCATTGCTACCCCCGCTGGCGACGTACTGGTCAGTCGATAAATTGCTAAAGAAACACCCGGCGTTGCCGTTATCGTTTTTGAACCGAATCAGGACTCCATCACATGAGCCAGAAAATCGACGGTGGTATTCCGGCCGCAGCGCAGCTGCGCAGCGTAGCCATCAACACCAAAGTGGCCGCCGCAGGCGATGCCAAGCCCAAGCCCGTTGAGGCCGCCGACAGCGTGCGCCTGACCGGTGAGGCTACCCAGCTGCAGGCCGTACAGCGTGAGCTGAGCGCCGCCCCGGCCATCGACCAAGCCCGTGTGCAAGCGGTGCGCGAGGCGCTGGAAAACGGCAGCTACAAGATCAACCCCGATGCCATTGCCACGCGCATGCTGGGCCTGGACCAGCAGTTGCAGGGATGAACCTTTCCATGGGCGACCCGTTGCAGCGTCTGAGCGAGGCGCTTGACCGCGAACAGCGCGCCTTGGCCGAGCACGACGTGCCGGCCTTGGTTGCCGCCACCGGCAACAAGCTGGAAGCCCTGCGCGAGCTGGAACGGCAGCCGCCGCTGCACGAGGCTGAAAAGCTCAAGGAGCTGGCAGAGCGCAACCACGCCAATGGCGTATTGCTGGCGCGCCGCCGCCGCGAGGTCAACTGGGCGCTGCGTCAGCTGGGTCGTAGCGAAAACGCGCCTTCTTACGATGCCAAGGGCCAGGCACAAACCGTACATGCGCGGCGGCCGCTGGCCGTGGCCTGATCTGTAGCAAGCGCGGCGCCAGCGCCGCGATCGAATTCGCACATCCGGCTATAGTGGCGGCCTGTTCCTAGCTTGTGCCGGCCGCCGTGACCCAGATCGATAGCAGCATCCTCATGCCAACCCCTTCGGCGGCCACATTGCGAGCCCTCGGCGAGCGCGTCCAGCACGGGATGCTGGTGTTCAGCGGCAAATTTGAAGTCAGCATCGCCAACGGTCTGGTGCGCGAGTTGTTTGGCGTGGATGGCCCTGGCAGTGTCGACCTTGGCCGCCAGCTTGAAGCCTTGTTGCCACCTTTCGCGCTGTCGCAGGCCCGTGACTCGGGTAGCTGGATTGGCAGCCTGCCGGTTGGCGAGCGGGTCATCACCCTGCATCTGCACCATCACAGCGATGAGGCTGGCGAAGCCTTTCTGGCTCTGTTCCAGCATATAGATGGCCCTGAGGACTATGAGCGCGAGTTGCAGCAGCGTCATGCCGAGCTGCGCCAAGCCTATCTGCGTTTGAATGGCACCCAGGAGAAGCTGCTGCAGTCCGAGAAGATGGCCTCCATCGGCCAGCTTGCGGCAGGCGTCGCCCACGAAATCAACAACCCGATCGGCTATGTCCATTCCAACCTGGGCAGCCTGCAGGAGTATCTGCGCAGCTTGTTCACGGTGATTGAAGCCTATGAGCGGGCCTTGCGCGCACCTGATCCGAAGGCGCTGATTCCGGAGATCGACGATATCCGCGACCGCCTGGATATCGATTTCATCAGCCGCGACCTGCCGCAGCTGATGGCTGAATCACGCGAGGGCATCGAGCGGGTTACCCGGATCGTCCGCGACCTCAAGGATTTCTCGTATTCCGGCCGCGACGAGTCGTGGAAGCTGGTCGACCTGCACGCCGGCCTCGAATCGACCATCAACATCATCTGGAACGAGCTCAAGTACAAGGTCACGTTGGAGCGCCACTACGGCGAACTGCCGATGATCGAGTGCCTGCCGTCCGAGCTCAACCAGGTCTATATGAACCTGCTGCTCAATGCCGGTCATGCCATTGCCGATCGCGGCAATATCGTGGTCAGCACGGGTGTCAGCGGGGAGGAAGTCTGGGTTGAGTTCAAGGATGACGGTGCGGGTATTTCGCCGGAGCTGCGTCAGCGTATTTTCGACCCATTCTTCACCACCAAGCCGGTGGGCAGCGGTACCGGTCTGGGCTTGTCGATCTCCTACGGCATCATCAACAAGCACCACGGCCGCATCGACCTGGACAGCACGGTGGGCGAGGGCTCCTGCTTCCGCATCGTGCTGCCGATCCGCCAGCCGAAGTAGGAGCGGCGTAAGCCGCGAAGCTGGCGCCATGTCAGTCCTCGTGGCAACTGCAGTCACGGATTTCGGAGGCCAGCTTCAAGCGACGCCTCGTGCAACTGCAGTGAATGCATAGGGATTCAGCCATCAGTGGCTTCGCGGCTTACGCCGCTCCCACAACAGCTGCAGCGATCTGGCCAAACTTACGAAGCCCCCACACCCTGCTTTTCATCATGGGTGCGGAAGGCCTGGCGGATATGCTCACGCAGCTCGTCGTCATTCCATGGCTTGGTCAGGAACCGATAGATGGCGCCACGGTTGATCGCGTCGGTGACGGTGTTCAGGTCGGTATAGCCCGACAGAACCAAACGGATCGTGTCCGGGTACAGCATCTTTACCCGGCCAAGGAACTCGGTGCCGCTCATGTCGCTCATGCGCTGATCGGACAGGATCACCTGTACGTCGTTGATCGCCAGCAGATCGAAGGCATCGCGCACATTGCCGGCGGCAAGGATCCGGTAGCCATCACGACGGAACAGACGCACCAATGAACGCAGCACGTTTTCTTCGTCGTCCAGTAGCAACAAGGTGCGGTCAGGGCGGGTCTCGGCGAATGCTTCCGGTCGCAGGTAGCGTCGGCGCAAGGTCATGCCGGCGGCGTCGGCCGACATCGGCTCGCCGAACAGATAACCCTGGAAAACATCGCAGTCATTGCGGCGCAGGAAGCCGAGCTGGGCCTGTGATTCCACGCCGTTGGCAATCACCGTCATGCCCAACTGGTGGCCCATGGCAATGATGGCGCGGCTGATGGCGGCCTCGCGGTTTGCCGCAGGCGCACTCTTGATGAAGCTTCTATCGATCTTGAGCTTGTCCACTGGATAGCGGACCAATGCGCTCAAGCTGGAGTCGCCAGTGCCGAAGTTGTCCAGGCACAGGCTGATGCCTTCGTTGCGCAGGTTGGCCAGGGTCTCGTGGACAAAGTTGACGTTGTTGGTCAGTGCGCTTTCGTTGATCTCCAGCGTCAGCATGCGCGCCGGTACACCGATCGACTGCAGCATCGCCATCACTTCGGTGAAGAAGTTCGGACGCAGCAGCTGCAGGGTCGATACATTGACCGCTACGTTGAAATCTTCGAAGCCCTGATCACGCCAGACCTTGGCTTGGCGCAGGGTGGTTTCCAATACCCAGGCGCCGATCTGCACGATGATGCCCAGGCGCTCGGCGGTACGCATGAAACGCTCGGGCACCAGCATGCCCAGAGTTGGTGACTGCCAGCGCAACAGCGCTTCCATGCCCATGACGTGACCGTCGCGGGCGCTGACTAGCGGCTGGTAGCGCAGGCGCAGTTCGCCGTTGTCGATGGCGTCCACCAGCTGCCGCGAGATGATGCTTTCGCTGTGGGCGCTGCTGGGTTTGTGCAGTACGTGGACGTGCACCGCATTGCCGCCTTCGCGACCGGCCTGGTGCAGAGCGTCCTCAGCCAGATCCAGCACCCCGGTCGCGGTATTGGCATGCTCCGGGCAGAGGCCAACCCCGATCTTGGCAGTCAGGAACAGGGTGTAGGGCAGCACCGACAATGGCAGCTCGATCTGCTGGCGCACCTGCTCGGCGAAGTCTTCCGGGGCGGGTGTCTGGCTGCTGCGTGGCACCGCGATCAGGAATTCATCGCTGCCGTGCCGCCACAGCTTGCCGCGGTCGCCAAGAAAGCCACGCAGGCGCTCAGCGATCAGGATCAGGGCCTGATCGCCCACTTCGGCGCTCATGTTCTCGTTGACCGAGGCAAAGTGGTCGATATCCAGATGCAGCAGCATCAGCGAGGTGCCGGTACGGTTGGCGGCGTCCACCAGCGTGGCCAGTTCAGGATTGCCAGCGCCCAGCCGGGCAGGGCGCGCGTCATTGCGGTCACCAAGCGAAGCGGGGCCGGCATTCCACATCGGGCGGGGTCCTTGAGGGGTCACAGTGCGTCCATTGCGTAGGGTAAACGCAGATCAATACGGGTGCCGGCGCCCGGCGCGGTTTCGATGTGCAGGCTGCCGCCGGCGCTCTGCGCGCGCTCGCGCATCACGATCATGCCAAGGCCGCGCGGGCCCGCAGGGTCGAAGCCTTCGCCGTCGTCCACCACCTGCAGGTGCAGGTCGCCGTTGTTGCCGTCGCGCAGCGACAGCGATACCTGGCTGGCACTGGCATGGCGCAAAGCATTGGTCAGGCTTTCCTGGGCAATCCGGAAGCAGGCCTGCTCGACCTCGTTGCTGGGGCGGCGCGGCAGCGCGGCCACATCCAGCAGCAACTCCACATCGGTGGAGCGGAACAGCAGGCCGGCCTGCCAACGCAAAGCAGCTTCCAGGCCCAAGGCATCGAGCTGCGGCGGTCGCAACAGCATCGACAGATTACGTAGTTTGATCACCGTGCTGTCAGCCAGTTCGATGATCTGGTCGATATCATCCTGCCGCCGTGGCTTGTTGTCTTCATCGCGGGCGGCGCAGGCGGCCAGCTTCATCGCTGTGATGGCCTGGCCGATATCGTCATGCAGATCGCGCGAGATCGAGCGCCGCTCATCCTCCTGCAGGGAGAACAAGCGGCCCGCCATGGCCTGAAGCTCGCTGTTGCTGGTGGCCAAGGCAACCCTGCCGTGCTCCAGTTCACTCAAGTCTCGGATTACAAAAAGCTGGCAGGTCTTGTCGCCATGTTGCAGCTGCTGGGTGATCACCATGGCGTGGAACGGCTCGCCGCCCATCCGTGACAGCTGCACCGGTAGTTCGCTCTTGCTCGAGCGCGGGCCATGGCCGCTCAAACTGGCCAGCAATTGGATGGTGCCATCGCTGCGCCCGCCGCCAATGCCCAGGATGCTGCTTGCGGCCGGATTGGCATAGATAACTGTATCGCCGTCAGCGATCACTACGCCGTCAGGCAGCAGCGCCGCCAGCTGCTCGAACTCGGCAGGCAATTGCTGGTTGAAACGGGCAGCGGGTTTCAGTGACCAAAGCTGCCACCAGAGCAGGACTAGTGCCGCACAAATTGCCATCGCGACCGCTGTCACACTTTTCACTCGCCAGCCGGATGAACTCGGGTCCGTTGCCATCAATATCGCCGCGCCGCCCGCCAAAAAAACGGCGACACCAAGCAAGCAAAGCGCGCGTGCGCGCCGCCGCTGGAGTGCGGCGAACACGGATGGAGCAGAAGAGGCCGGATCGGCTTGCATGATGAGAGGGGGTTTCGGACAAGCGTCGCCGCAGTTTAACGGCTTGTGCACAGAGCGCGCGACGAAGTGCTCAATTCTGCCGAGTTGGTGCCGTTATCGAATGGGTACCCGGTTTGTCGGGCATGGAGATAGATCGCGTGGATCGCGGCGTCATAGCTAGCCTGCTTCGTCATCCGTTGAACGCGGCCGTCGTGCTGTTGGACACGGACGGGCAGCCATTGGCTGCCAATGGCATGGCCAGGGAGCTGGGCCTGCCCGAACGTCTGTCACGTTATTGCCCGCAACTTGCCGGTATCCGCCAGCAACTGGACCGGCACGAGGCGGTGGCGTGCCCGCTGCCGGGGGCTGGCCAGCGGCTGGATGGCTGGCTCAGTGTGGTGCAGTCGCCCTCGGCGACACCACTGGGTTATTTGTATTCCGTGGCCAGCGACACCGAGGTCCGCAACGCCCGTTGGGCGATGGCAATGGAGTCGGCAGGTCACAGCTTGTGGGACTGGGATATCGTCAGCGATGCGGTTACCCGCACCAGCCCGGCGCATGCCCCCAATGCGGCGCAGCCTGGCATCGGTCTGCTGGACGAGGTACATCCAGAAGACCAGCTGCAGTTGCGGCAGGCTATTGCTGCGCACCTGCATGATCCGCAGGTGCCATTTGCCTGCCAGTTCCGCCTGCGCCAGGCCGATGGCAGCTGGCATTGGGTGCTGGATCGCGGCCAGGTAGTCACCCGCGCTGGCGATGGCCAACCGTTGCGAATGGTCGGCACCTATACCGACATCCAGCAGCAGAAATCGCTGGAGGACGAGCTGCGCTCCCAGCAGGCCTTGTTGCGCCGCGCCCAGCGCGTGGCCGGCATGGGCAGTTGGGTATGGGAGCCGCAGCGCAAACGCGTGCAGTGGTCCGAGGAATTCGCTGCGGCCATTGGCTGGAGCGATGCAGCACTGCCGACCGGCCGACAATGGTTGCGCAACCTTGCCAGCGATGCCCGCACGCACCTGTTCTGCAGTTGGCGGCGCGTGTTGGATGAGGCCAAAGGTGGCAGTTTCGATATCACCTGGGGTCGCGATCCGGTCACCCAGCAGCAGCTGCGCATCTGGGTGGAGCTTGATTACGACGGCGCTGGCGGCCTGCAGCGGGTGCTTGGGCAGGTGCAGAACATCAGCAATCAGCGCCGTACCGATGCCTTGATACGCTGGCGTACCGAATTGCTGAACCGGGTGTCCGCGCTGGGCCGTATTGGCGGCTGCGAGATCGAGGTCAGTACCCGCGCGATGCAGTGGACCGAGGAGTGCTACCGCATCCATGGCCTGCGCAAGGCGCCGGTGACCTTGGACCAGGCCTTGGACCTGTACATCCCGGACTCGCGTGACAACTTTGAGTCGGCGTTGCTGCGCATCGCCGAAGGCGGGCTGCCCGAGCAGCTTGATCTGTGCTTCTACCGCCCTTCCGGACAACGGGTATGGGTGCAGGTGCTGATCGAGCTTGATCAACGCGACGGGCTACCTGAGCGCTTCGTTGTGCTGTTCCGCGATATCACCCGCGAGCGCGAGGCCGATGAGCGGCTGGAACTGTTGGCACACTACGACCTGCTGACCGGCTTGCCCAATCGCATGCTGCTGCGTGAGCAGGGTTCGGAAGCGATCATCGAGGCGCGCGAACGCGGTGCCATTCTGGCGATGTTGTTCATCGACCTGGATGGCTTCAAGAGCATCAACGACACTTTCGGTCACGCCACCGGTGACATGCTGCTGAAGGCCGCCGCAGCGCGCCTGCACCAGAACCTGCGCAATGCCGATCTGTTCGCCCGCTTCAACGGTGATGAGTTCATTGTGATCCTGCGCAACCTGGTTGAGCCGGACGACGCCGGGCATGTGGCACGCAAGTTGATTGCGTCATTGGCGGAGCCGCTGTATCGCGAGGATGTCACCTTGAAGGTTGGCGCCAGCGTGGGTATCGCAATGCTGGACGAAGGTCGCAACGACTTCGACAGTCTGCTGCGAGCGGCCGATGCCGCGATGCACGCTGCCAAGGAGGCCGGCCGCAACACGTATCAGTATTACAGTCAGGATGCCTTGGCACGCACCCAGCGCCGGGTCGAGATCGAACATGCGCTGCATGGTGCGGTCGAGCGCGACGAATTCAGCCTGGTCTACCAGCCGTTGGTGCATGCCAATGGCGATGCAACGCCATCGATCGAGGCGCTGCTGCGCTGGAACAGCGGCAGGATTGGTTCATGCAGCCCGGCCGAGTTCATTCCGATTGCCGAGAAATGCGGCGAGATCATCCATATCGGCGACTGGGTGCTGCAGGAAGTGTGCCGGCAAGCGGTGGTCTGGCAGCAGGCCGGGCTTAAGTTCGAGCGCATTGCAGTCAACGTGTCGGCATTGCAGCTGCGTGATCGCGGCTTCGCCGAGCGCGTTGTC
Source organism: Stenotrophomonas sp. STEN030 (assembly GCF_056759995.1). Taxonomy (NCBI): domain Bacteria; kingdom Pseudomonadati; phylum Pseudomonadota; class Gammaproteobacteria; order Lysobacterales; family Lysobacteraceae; genus Stenotrophomonas; species Stenotrophomonas sp. STEN030. The sequence continues at coordinate 38,185 of NZ_JBRREB010000005.1, forward strand.
AGTATCTGCCAGCAATACGGCTGGCCTGCACAGCGCTTGGAGCTGGAGTTGACCGAGTCGGCATTGATCCGTGATACCGATGCATTGCGCCAGTGTTTTGATGTCTTCGAACAGCATGGCATTCCGCTTGCCGTGGACGACTTCGGCACCGGTTTCTCCAACCTGCACTATCTGAACCGTTTCCCGGTGCAACGGCTGAAGATCGACCGTAGTTTCGTGCAAGGCATGCTGCACGATGCCGGCACCGCTGAGGTCACCCAGGCCATCGTGCATCTGGGCCACGCACTGGGCATGCTGGTGGTGGCTGAAGGCGTGGAGACCCCGGCCGAAGCAGCGATGCTGATCCAGCAGGGTTGCGATGAGCTGCAGGGCTATCTGTTCTCGCGGCCACTGCGGCCGCGCGAGATGGTGCAGTGGTTGCGCAGTGGCCCGGGCGAGCTGCTTGAACTGCCGAACCTGGGCTCGATCACGACAATCAGCGCAACCCACTGATCGTTGGCAAAGCAAACAACCAAGCCTGGCTGCGTGATCCGCAGCCGGGCTTTTTCTTTGTCTTTGCGTGTGGGAGCGGCGTCAGCCGCGAAGCTGGTAATGCCGCAACCCTTCATCTGGCGATGTGTTTGCTTCGCAGCTCACGCCGCTCCCACAAAAAGGCGCGGAGTGCGCGCAGGCCAAGGCCGCCATGCTGTTTGTCTGTGGGGGCGGCGTCAGCCGCGAAGCGGGCGTTGCTTGCAGGCCATGAGCTGATGCTGTTCTTGCTTCGCGGCTTACGCCGCTCCTACAACAGAAGCGGAGTGCGCGCAGGCCAAGGCCACCATGCTGCTTGTCTGTGGGGGCGGCGTCAGCCGCGAAGCTGGCGTTGCTTGCAGGCCGTGAGCTGATGCTGTGCTTGCTTCGCGGCTTACGCCGCTCCCACAAAGAGGGCCGCGGTGCGCGCAGATGTGTAGCCCGGCCAAGCGCAGCTTGAGGGGAGGTCTCAGGGGACCGACAGGTCCCAGTCGATGCAGCTTGTCAGCCAGTCAGAGTCTTCAACGCGGCCAGGGCTCTGGGCTTGATCGCGCACTGCACGCAGCTCCAGCAGCTCCTGCTGCGCACGCTGCTCAAGCAGCGCGAGCTGTTCGCGTCGGCTCAACGAGATGCGATTGGCGGCAGTAGGAAGAGGCATGGCGTCATCAGCCTGCGGTGCTGGCTCGGCGTTGCTGTTGGCGGTGGAGCAAGGTGTCAGCATATATCAGCGCGCTTGCAGCAACAGCAAAGCCCCGGCCAAGGGCCGGGGCTCGGATGCAGTACGGGTGCGGGGTGGAATCAGAACAACTCCACCGTGCCTGCGCCCATGCTCTGCTGGGACACCGGCTTGTGCGGCGGGCGCTCCCACTCCACGCGCATTTCGCGCAGGCGGCTGCCGGTGCGCTGTAGCGCGCTGACCATCTCGCCATCGAACACGCCGCCGTTACGGTGCAGCAGTTCCTGCAGCGCGACGGCTTCGCGGTTGATCGCACCCAGACGGTCAAGATGGGTATGCACGCCGCCCAGGGCCTGGGTGGCGATGTCTTCGAACTGCAGGGCGCGTACGGCTTCAGCGACGCTGCCGTCGATGGCGCGGCCACACTCGGAGATCTCACGCATGCCGTCGCCCAGCGAGGCATTGATGGCAGCCACGCTGTCCAGCATGGATGCGGCCTCGTGGCGTGCTTCGCGGGACCGGTCCATATCGCGCGAGGCCATGTGGGTGACGGTTTCGCGCACCTTGGCGATGGCGTCCTTGGAGCTGTGGGCCAGCTTTCGGATCTGCTCGTTGAAGGTGGTGGAGCGCTCGGAGAGGTTACGCACCTCGTCAGCTACCACTGCGAAACCACGCCCGGCTTCACCGGCACGTGCTGCTTCAATGGCGGCATTCAAGGCCAGCAGGTTGGTCTGGTCGGCGATTGACTTGACGTCTTCCAGCAGGGCGAAAATGCCGTCCAGGTGCTGCGCCATCTGGTCGATGTGCTGCACGGTGTTGCTGCTCTGGCCGCTGACCTGCTCCAGTGCTTCAACCAGCTGTTCCATCTGGTGGCTGGCGTTCTGGGCGAAGCGGGCCACGTCGACACCGCCATTGCCACCGCCACCTTCATCACCGGCGCGGTCAACGATGCGGGCCAATGCCTGGCTCTGCTGGCGCGATTTGCGGCTCATCGCATCAAAGCTGCCACCGAGGCCGCCGACCGCTTGCCGGATCAGTTCGCGGGCGCGCTCGATCTCGCTGCGTGAGCCGTCGATTTCGTTGCTGACGAAGCTGCGCAGTTCATTGAGCAGCTGGTCCTGCTCTTTCAGCACCTTGGCGTGCTCGGGCGAGCGCTGGGTTTGCGAATGCACGCTCCACCAGGCAAACACCAGCCAGCTCAGCACCATGGTGGTCAGGATCGCCCACAGGGCCGCAGAGGGCCAGGACAGGGCGGCAGCGACCACAACCAGAAGGGTGAGGACAAGCGGGGCTGCCAAACGGATTGCAATACGTGAATACATGGACGTTCTCGGGAGAGTCACGAATGCAGTATCGGCAGTGGGCAGGGTGTCTTTAGCCCACTGGCGTGAATCCCGAGAGGTTTTGCGATGCAGGCCCGCAACGGCTGCGATTGCGGGCCTTGAAAATCAGCGCAGACGACGCTCGATGGCTTCGAGCATGGCCTTGCGCGAGAACAGGAAATCCCAGTAAGCGCCGCCCAGCTGACGCCACAGCACCGCCGAGCGCACCGCTGCCAGCAACAGCGCACGGATCTCCGACACCACCATCGCCTGGCCCAGGTAGTGCGGGTTGCCTTGCACCATGATCTTCGGCTTGAGCTGGCTGATGGTGTCGGCATACAGCGCGCCCATCGCACTCAGCACGTCCGGGTGGCAGCTGTCGCCGCGGTCCTTGGCGATGCTGGCGGCGCGCTCGATGCCGGCCTCCACCTTGTCGACCGTGGCGCCTTCGCGCACGAAGCGGCGTTCCAGCTGCATCACCGACAGGGCCAGCCGCGGCAGCAGATCGTCCTTGCCCTGGTTGCGGAAGTAGTCGCGCAGCAGGCGCAGGCCGGGCTCAACCTGGGTAGCACTGCCGTATACGGCGGCGGGCGAGCTGGCATCAATACGCAGCACGCTGTCCATTGCGGTGCGCACCACGGCGCTCTCCGAATGGCCGGTTTCTGCGATGCGGCGCACCTGCTGCAAGGCCTGGGCAATGCCTGCCAAGGCAAGTACGCGGTCATCGATGGAAAAAGTCATGGTCATCTCTCAAGGGGAAACAGGGGCGGCCAAACGGCGCTCCAAAGGTGCATCGGTGGCGGCGATCACCGCGCCGCCAAGGCATTCCATGCCGTCGTACAGCACCAGTGACTGGCCGGGGGTGACGGCGCGTTGCGGGCGTGCGAAATGCACGTCCAGCGTACCGTCATCACGCACCTTCACGGTGCAGGCTTCGTCCGGTTGGCGGTAGCGGGTCTGCGCGGTGCATTCGAATTCACGGGCGGGTGGGGCGCCGGCAATCCAGTGCATGGTTTCGCTGCGCAGCCAGTTGGACTGCAACCAGGGGCTGTCATGGCCCTGGTCGACGTACAGGATATTGCGGGCCACGTCCTTGCCGACCACGAACCACGGCGCCGCCGGGCGGCCACGCACGCCGCCGATGTTCAGGCCTTCGCGCTGGCCCAAGGTGAAATAGAACACGCCGGGGTGGCGGGCGATTACCTGACCATCGGGGTCCTGGATCTCGCCTTCGCGGGCAGGCAGATACTGGCCCAGGAACTCGCGGAAATCGCGTTCACCGATGAAGCAGATGCCGGTCGAGTCTTTCTTGGCATGGGTTGGCAGGCCAGCATCGCGGGCGATGCGGCGCAGATCGCTCTTTTCCATGTGCCCGATCGGGAACAGGGTAGCCGCCAACTGGGTCTGGCCCAGCTGGTGCAGGAAGTAGCTCTGGTCCTTGCCGCGATCGGCGCCGCGCAGTAGGCGCCAGCGGCCGCCGGAGTGGTCGACCTGGGCGTAGTGGCCGGTAGCGATGCGCTCGGCACCCAGCTCACGCGCGGCGTCCAGGAAGTGTTTGAACTTGACCTCGCGGTTGCACAGCACGTCAGGGTTGGGCGTGCGACCGGCCGCATACTCGGCCAGGAAGTGCTCGAATACCCCCTGCCAGTATTCGTTGGAGAAATCGCGGAAATGGAACGGAATGTCGAGCCGCCCGCAGACCGCCACCGCGTCGCGACGATCATCTTCGGCACGGCAGTGCCCGCTGCCATCGTCAGCCCAGTTCTGCATGAACAAGCCGGCGACATCCAGGCCTTGCTGGACCAGGGTGAGTGCGGCCACCGACGAATCCACGCCGCCGGACACGCCCACCACGATATTGGGATTACTCACGGTGCCACCTGTCGCACGATCGAAAGCGGGTAGCGCTGCCCGGCCAGCCAATCCGAGATCGTATGCCAGACCAGCGGGCTGCGCAGCCGCGCCATGTCGGCCTGCAGGGCAACCGGGCTCATCCACAGTGCCTGCACGATGCCGGTGTCCAGCGCCTGCTCCGGGTGGTGCTGCAGCGGCTCGGCGGCGAAGGCGAAGCGCAGGAACGGCGTGCCATCGGCAGCCGTCCACTGATAACTGCCGATGAAGCCGGTCAGGTGCACGTCCCAGCCGGTTTCTTCGCGGGTTTCACGCACTGCCGCCTCGAGCAGGCTTTCGCCGGGCTCGAGATGGCCGGCCGGCTGGTTCAACACCCGCCGGCCGTTCTTTTCTTCCTCTACCAGCAGCAGTTGCCCTGCGCGGGAGACCACGGTGGCCACGGTCACATGTGGCGCCCATCGCTGGGACTGCAAAGCATTCACGCTCAGTACTCGTCCTTGGACGTCATTTCCAGTTCGATCGCATCGGCGCTCTTGGCGGCAGCGTCGATGGCGTCGGAAATCACCTCGGAGCTGGCATCGGCATCAACCTTGACCACGAACATCGCTATTTCGCCCTGCTTTACCCAGCCGCCCAGCTTGGAGTCATTGGAGTCTTCCAGCAGGCGGTTGGCAACCAGTGCCGGGAACTGCGGGCCATCGGACTTGTAGCCCGGCGACCAGATTTCGCGGACGTGATGGCTGCCATAGGTCTCAACATTGGAGCGCACGTACACCAGCTGGGTACGGTCGTCGTCCATTTCAAAGACCAGCTGGTAGTCGCCATCGCTGTCCACTTCGTACTTGTACTTGAGCGTATCAAGCACGCGACCGACCGCACGGTCCGGTTCACCGGCAAAAGCGCTCCCGGCGGCAGCCGTGGCCAAGGCCAGCAAGGCGATGCTGAGTACAGACTTCTTCATTTTTTCCCCAAGGAATGGATGGTTAGCCTGCAAATTGTGCGGGGGCGAGGGGGGTTGCGTCCAATGGTCAAAAGACAGCCACCTGGAACCGCTATAATCGAGGGATGTCCCAGAAGACCCAACACGACAGCGAACACGGCCTGCTGGTAGCCCCCGGCAAGCCCGAGGTTGCGCCCCCGCCGCAGTACCAGGTGATGCTGCTGAACGACGATTACACCCCGATGGACTTCGTGGTGACTGTCCTGCAGAGCTTCTTTTCCATGGACATGGACAAGGCCACCCAGGTGATGCTGCACGTCCATACCCGCGGCCGCGGCATCTGCGGTGTGTACACCCGCGAAGTTGCCGAGACCAAGGTTGCGCAGGTCAACGAGTTCTCGCGCATGAACCAGCACCCGCTGATGTGCACGATGGAGCGGGCCTGAGCCTGCCCTGGGCACCGACAGTGCGCCCGGCTGTTTGCCCATGCGGCACGGTTATCAGCATCGCTGCCGCAGTGGCCGCTGGTCTGCTGTAAAACAGCAGGTGTGGCAGGACGCGGGCGTTGGAGCTGGCGGAACGATGCGTTTCGCTTGATGCCCGCAATCCGGATCCAAGCCCCTGTCCCTGCGTCGAAACTGAATGCAGAATTCACGGGTACGGGCGATTTGGCGAGATTGCAGGCGCGTTGTCTACATCTTCGTCATTAGGGTGCTGGAAAAATCGTTGCCAGGCCGCATATTGTCTCCAACCGCAACCGGAGTGCCTTATGTTCAGTAAAGACCTCGAGCAGACCATTGGTCAGTGCTACAAGCGCGCCCGAGAAGCCCGTCATGAGTACATGACGGTTGAACATCTATTGTTGGCGTTGTTGGAGAATGCTTCGGCGCAGGCGGTGCTCAAGGCATGCGGCGCGGACCTGGAGCGGCTGGGGCGCGAGCTCGAGAAGGCGATCAACGCCTCGGTGTCGTTGCTGGCCGAGGACGACGGCCGCGATACCCAGCCAACCCTGGGCTTCCAGCGGGTGCTGCAGCGGGCGGTTTACCACGTGCAGTCCTCGGGCAAGAAAGAGGTCACCGGGGCCAATGTGCTGGTGGCAATCTTCGGCGAAAAAGAGTCGCACGCGGTCTATTACCTCAACCAGCAGGATGTGACCCGGCTGGATGTGGTCAATTACCTTTCCCACGGCGTGGGCAAGAGTGGCGACGACCCAGAGATGTCCTCCCCGCTTGAGGGCGAGGGCCGGGCCGAGGGCGGCGATGGCGAGGGCAAGGGCGATTCGCTGGCTGAGTTCGCCAGCAATCTCAACGAGCAAGCCAAGGCCGGGCGGATCGATCCACTGGTTGGGCGTCGCGATGAGATCGAGCGCACCATCCAGGTACTGTGCCGCCGTCGCAAGAACAACCCGCTCTATGTCGGTGAAGCCGGCGTGGGCAAGACCGCCATTGCCGAGGGCCTGGCCAAGCGCATCGTCGACGGCGAAGTGCCGGATGTACTTGCCGATGCGGTGATCTATTCGCTGGACCTGGGCGCGCTGGTGGCTGGCACCAAGTACCGCGGTGACTTTGAGAAGCGCCTGAAAGGCGTGATCACCGCGCTGAAAAAGATCCCCAACTCGGTGCTGTTCATCGACGAGATCCACACCATCATCGGTGCCGGCTCGGCGTCCGGCGGCACCATGGATGCGTCCAACCTGATCAAGCCGGCGCTGGCCTCGGGCGAACTGCGTTGCATTGGCTCGACCACGTTCCAGGAATACCGCGGCATCTTCGAGAAGGATCGCGCTTTGGCGCGCCGCTTCCAGAAGATCGACATCGTCGAGCCAACCGTTGGCGAGACCTACGAGATCCTCAAGGGCCTGCGTCCCAAGTACGAGGCGCATCACGGTGTGACCTATGCCGACGATGCGCTGCAGGCAGCAGTGGATCTGTCGGTCAAGCACATCGCTGATCGCCTTCTGCCTGACAAGGCCATCGATGTTATCGACGAGGCCGGTGCGCGCCAGCGCCTGCTGCCGGAAGGCCAGCGCAAGGATCGCATCGACATCGAGGAGATCGAGACCATCGTCGCCAAGATGGCGCGTATCCCGGCCAAGCAGGTCACCGCCACCGACAAGGACGTGCTGCAGCATCTGGAGCGCAACCTGAAGATGGTGATCTTCGGCCAGGACCAGGGCATCGAATCGCTGGCTTCGGCGATCAAACTGTCGCGTTCCGGCCTCGCCAGTCCGGACAAGCCGATCGGCAACTTCCTGTTCGCAGGCCCTACCGGCGTCGGCAAGACCGAGGTGACCCGTCAGCTGGCACTGCAGCTGGGTATCGAGCTGGTGCGCTTTGACATGTCCGAGTACATGGAGCCGCATTCGGTCAGTCGTCTGATCGGCGCGCCTCCGGGTTACGTCGGTTTCGACCAGGGCGGCCTGCTGACCGAGAAAATCGTCAAGACGCCGCACTGCGTGCTGCTGCTGGATGAGGTGGAGAAGGCGCACCCGGACATCTTCAACATCCTGTTGCAGGTCATGGATCGCGGTGTGCTAACCGACACCAATGGTCGTGAAGCCAACTTCAAGAACGTGATCCTGGTGATGACCACCAATGCCGGTGCCACCCAGGCGGCGCGTCGCTCGATCGGCTTCACCAAGCAGAACCATGCGACCGATGCGATGGAAGTGATCCGCAAGAGCTTCACCCCGGAGTTCCGCAACCGGCTGGATGCGGTGGTGCAGTTCCAGCCGCTGGGCTTCGAGCACATCCTGCGGGTGGTGGACAAGTTCCTGATCGAGCTGGAGATGCTGCTGCAGGACAAGCACGTTTCGTTGTCGGCCACCCCGGCTGCCCGCGAATGGCTGGCCCACCACGGCTTCGACGCTGACATGGGCGCACGCCCGATGTACCGGGTGATCCAGGACAAGGTAAAGCGTCCGTTGGCTGACGAGCTGCTGTTCGGCAAGCTGTTGAACGGCGGCAAGGTCAGCATCGACGTCCGCGACGGCGAGCTGATCGTGGATACCGAGTCCGAGCCGGAGCATCTGTTGCCAGCAACGGTGTAATCCCGCCCTTGTAGGAGCGGCGCTGGGTGGCCTCGAGCCATAAGCCGCGAAGCCAGGATTGTTTCAGCGCAAACAAAACCCCGCATCCAGCGATGCGGGGTTTTTTGTCTTTGCGCTGCGCGCTGCACCTGTAGTGCCGAGCCATGCTCGGCATGGGGCATTACCGGGAACGCTCCTGCCGAGCATGGCTCGGCACTACGGGGGCATTGCTGGTAACGCCTCTGCCGAGCATGGCTCGGCACTACCTGAAAATTTGCGGCCACGCGAAAAAGCCAGCACGAAGGCTGGCTTTCTGCTAACGCTCGACTTACCGCATTACTTCATGCGGTAGGTGATACGGCCCTTGGTCAGGTCGTACGGCGTCATCTCAACCTTGACGCGGTCACCGGTCAGGATGCGGATGTAGTTCTTGCGCATGCGGCCGGAGATGTGGGCGATGATTTCATGCCCATTTTCCAAGCGAACACGGAACGTGGTGTTCGGCAACGTCTCGCTGACGGTGCCTTCGAACTCAATGGAGTCGTCTTTCGACATGTAGTCCTGTGCGGTTCTGCGGACGGCCAATGGGCCTAAGGGCGGGCATTTTACGCTGTCGCGGCCAAGGATGCAAAGTTTGCGTTAAGCACCTGCATTCAGGCCAATGCCGAGGCGGCCAGCTCGCCAAATCTGCGCGTCCAGCTACCGGCACCACTGGGGCGCTGCACCAGTTCGCGCACATTTTCCAGAAACACAGCGCGGGGCAGGTGCTCGGCGCCCATCCGCAGCAGGTGCGGGTTCTCCACCTGCGCGTCCATCAATGGCCAACCCCAATCGGCCAGGGTGCCGGCCAAGGCCGCGAGCGCTACCTTGGAGCCACCGCTTCGGCCGCTGAACATACTTTCGCCGAAGAACATCTGGCCGATGGCGACGCCATAGATGCCGCCAACCAGCACGTCGCCATCGAATACTTCAACCGAGTGCGCGTAGCCGAGCTGGTGCAGGGCGACATAGGCCTTGTGCATATCGGCGGTGATCCAGGTGCCATCCTGGCCGGGTCGCGGTGCCAGTGCGCAGGCCTGCATGACCTCGGGGAACGCCGTGTCGGCGCGTACCGTCCAGGTGCTGTTGCGCAACCCGCGGCGGAAGCGCGAGGACAGATGTACCTGGTTGGTGCGGAACACCATGCGCGGGTCTGGCGACCACCACAGCAGTGGCTGGCCTTCGGAGAACCACGGGAAGATGCCGCCGGCATAGGCGTTGAGCAGGCGTACCGGGCTAAGGTCGCCGCCAATGGCCAGCAGGCCATCGGGCTCCTGCAGGGCCAGCTCGGCAGGCGGGAACGGCGCATCGCTGGCACTATCCAGCAGGAACGGGCCTTTGTTGCTCATTGCGCTGGATCTTCCTGCTTGAAGGGCGAATGGCGCAGCAGGTCAGCCGAGTAAGTCGCGACATCCTCGCGCTCTTTGCCGCACCAATCGCGCACGGCCTCGCGGAACTGCGGGTGTGCAAGCCAATGATGGCTGCGGACCTGGGTTGGAAGGAAACCGCGCGCCAGTTTGTGCTCACCCTGCGCGCCAGGCTCGAAGCGCTGCAGGCCTTCGCGCAGGCAGTACTCGATGCCCTGGTAGTAGCAGGTTTCAAAGTGCAGGCCGGGCAGGGGGGCGCCGCCCCAATAGCGCCCGTACAGCGCATCTCTGCCGCGCAGGCACAGCGCGCCTGCAATCGGTTCGCCATCCTGCATGGCCATGAACAGCACCAGCTGGCGCGGCATCTGCTCGGCCATGTGGCGCAGAAACGCCAGCGTCAGGGCCGGCGCATTGCCGTACTCGGCAAAGGTCTGCAGGTAGAAGCCATGCATGGCGCGCAACTCGTCCGCGCTGGCTTCGTCGCCATGGCGCACTACGAAGCTGATACCGGCACGGGCAACCTTGGTGCGCTCCTGGCGGATGTTCTTGCGGCGCTTATGATCCATCGCGCCGAGGAAGTCATCGAAGTTCTCCCAGCCCGGCTGGCGTTGCCATTGGAACTGCACATCATCGCGTTGCAGCCACTGTGCGCCGAACAGCGGATTCTCATCGGCAAGGTGGAAGTTGATATGCGCCGAAGACAAGTCGTTGTCCCGCACATGGCTGACAATCGTCTCAATCAGCTCACGACGATCCACTTCGTTGCGAGCCAACAGGCGTGGCCCGGTAACCGGCGAGTAGGGCACGCCGCACAGCCACTTGGGGAAGTACTCCAGCCCGTGGCGGGCATAGGCATTGGCCCAGGCATGGTCGAACACGAACTCGCCGTGTGAGTTCTGTTTCAGATAGCCGGGGGCGGCAGCAACAAGTTCATCGTCGCGCCACAACGTCAGATGTTGGGCCTGCCAGCCCCATTCCGGGCGCAGGCAGCCATGCTGCTCCAGCCCGCTGAGAAAGGCGTGACTGATGAAGGGATTGCTGCCGTCGTGCAGGACATCCCATTGCGCGGCAGGCAGCGCTGCCAACGCAGGGAGTGTCTTGACTGTGATCGCGGCGGTCATGGTTGCAACTGCAGGACGTCGATCGTAGGCGGGTTGAGCAAGCGCAGCGGCAGGCCTATCTCGCCAACACCGCGTGTGGTGAACACCCGGACGCTGCCGTGTGGGGTTTGCGCGACTTGCTCGCCTCTATCAAAGCCGTGGGCACTTGGAATGACCTTGCGATACAACCACGGAATACGGATTTGTCCGCCGTGGGTATGACCGGCCAGCACGATGGAGGCTTCGTCCGGGCGCAACTGCATTGCGCTGTCGGGGTTGTGTGCAATCACGATCATCGGTGTCTGCGGTGGGGATGCCAGTCGCAGAAAACCGGGGTCGTCCTTGCCTGCCCAGCGATCACCCAGGCCCGCCCAGCGGCGCCCTTGCGCGTCGGTGATGACCTTGCCTTCAATCATCTGGACGCCAAGTTGGCCCAGCGCCTCGCGCAGGGGCTTGTCGATATCTGGCCCGGGTTGCTGCTGGTCGTGATTGCCGAGCACGACATAGGTTGGCACGCGCAGCTGGCTCAGCGGTGCAAACAGTACCTGCAGATCATGCCCTTGCGGCTCATAAGTCAGATCGCCGGCAATAACCACCGCGTCGACAGGCAAGGTGTTGATGCGCTCCACCAACCGCCGTAGAAACGCCGTGTCCTTGTAGACACCGAGATGAATGTCGCTGATCAGCGCAATGCGCGCACTGATGCCGGTGTTTGGCAGCACGGTGTGGTCGACGCGGACGATCTGCGGTTCGATGAAGCGTGCCCAGGCGAACACGCCACATCCAAGCAACAGAATCGCAAGCGCCGGGCGATGGCGCGGGTTGCGCCAACGCCACAGCAGCCAGACGATGGCGGGGAATACCAGCCAGCTGCCATGGAACAGCAGCTGCTTGAGCATCAGCTTGTCCATGGCAGGCTAGCGGGGTGGGGCGCTCAGGCGCCCTTTTCGTCCAGGAAGCGCTCGGCGTCCAGCGCGGCCATGCAGCCGAAACCGGCCGAGGTGATGGCCTGGCGGTAGTGCTGGTCGGCGACGTCGCCAGCGGCGAACACGCCTTCGACCGAGGTCATGGTGGCGTTGCCGCCCAGGCCGGAACGGATTTCCAGGTAGCCGTTGTTCATTGCCAGCTGGCCGGTGAACAGTTCGGTGTTGGGCTGGTGGCCGATGGCGACGAAGAAGCCGTGGGCTTCGATGTCGCGGGTGCTGCCGTCAAGGGTGGACTTGACGCGCACACCGGTGACGCCAGCGTCATTGCCCAGCACTTCGTCGACCTGGTGGTGCCACACGGTTTCGATCTTGCCGGCAGCGACCTTGGCGAACAGCTTGTCCTGCATGATCTTTTCCGCCTTCAGGGTGTCGCGGCGGTGGACCAGATAGACCTTGCGGGCGATGTTGGACAGGTACAGCGCCTCTTCAACGGCGGTGTTGCCGCCGCCGACCACGACCACATCCTGGTCGCGGTAGAAGAAGCCATCACAGGTGGCGCAGGCGGACACGCCGCGGCCCTTGAAGGCTTCCTCGGACGGAATGCCCAGGTACTTGGCGGTGGCACCGGTTGCGATGATCAGGGCATCGGCGGTGTACTGGGCGCTGTCACCGGTCAGGGTGAACGGGCGCTTGGACAGGTCGGCGGTATGGATGTGGTCAAACACCACTTCGGTTTCGAAGCGCTCGGCATGCGCCTGCATGCGCGCCATCAGGTCCGGACCCATCAGGCCGTGGGCATCGCCCGGCCAGTTGTCGACCTCGGTGGTGGTCATCAGCTGGCCGCCCTGCTGCAGGCCGGTGACGACCAGCGGCTTCAGGTTTGCGCGCGCGCCATAGACGGCAGAGGTCCAGCCGGCGGGGCCAGAGCCGAGGATCAACAGGCGGGAGTGCTTGGTCGGGAGGCTGGAAGTGCTCATGTATACTCGCGAAAGTCAGGATTGGTGGCCCGAACGCGGCATTCCGCAACTGTCCGGGCAAGCCAATAGAGTGGCGGTCCGACCTCGGTGAATCAAGGCACGTGAATGGAACTGCGCGGCCCGTTGCATACAACTCTGCTGTTTCCCGCATTGCCGCCGCCACTGTCTGGCGGCTTTTTGACGTTTTCTGTCTGTCAGCCGTACCGCACTGCGCTGTAATTGGGTGAAACCCGACGATCTGTCGTTTAATATCAATCACTAACCGTGCATTTTTAAGGTCTGGTCAAAGGTGGCGAAACAGGTCCCGGAACGCGACAAGAGCCCCAAGGCTGCCGCTGATGCGCGCAAGTCGGCGGCTGCAGCAGACAATCCACGTCGTCAAAAGCTGTGGCGTGATCTGGCGTTGATCGCGATCGCGCCGGCATTGCTGTACCTGCTGGCCAGTCTGTTCACATATTCGCCTACTGATCCGGGCTGGTCGCAGTCGGGCTCGGTGGTTGCGCCCGTGCACAACATGGGCGGCAGGGTAGGCGCGTGGATTGCCGATGTACTGCGCCAATTGTTTGGCTATGTGGCCTACCTGATCCCGCTGATGCTGGCTGCGGTCGCATGGATCGCCATGTTCGGCCTGAAGAAGACCGATGAGCGTGGCCAGGATGATCTGGGCCCGGCGCTGCGTCTGGTCGGCATTGTCGGCTTCCTGATTGGTGCTACCGGTTTCCTGTACCTGCGTCTTCCGCCAGGCGATGTTGCCCGTGCAGGCGGCGGCTTGGGCGTGTTGGTGGGCAAGTCGCTGCAGACTGGCTTTGGCCCGGTCGGCAGCAATCTGTTCCTGCTGGTGCTGCTGCTGACCTCGATCACCCTGGCCACCGGGCTGTCGTGGTTTGCGGTGATGGAGAAGATCGGCAAGTGGGTGCTGGCCTTGGGCCCGCTGCTCAACAAGAAGAAAGAACAGGCCAACGAGTGGCAGCAGACCCGCGTGCTACGCGAAGAGCGCGAGGAAGTACGCAAGGTGGACGCCGAGGTTCGCGCCAAGCGCGAGCCGGTGAAGATCGAGCCGAGGCCTGCACCGGTGATCGAGAAGAGCGACCGCGCCAAGCGCGAGACCCAGATTCCGATGTTCCAGGGCGTCAATGGCGACGGCTCGGACATCCCGCCGCTGGCCCTGCTGGACGATCCCAAGCCGCAGCCAAAGGGCTACGACGAGCAGACGCTGGAAACCCTGTCGCGGCAGATCGAGTTCAAGCTCAAGGATTTCCGCATCGATGCGCAGGTCGTCGGCGCCTATCCGGGCCCGGTGATCACCCGTTTCGAAATCGAACCGGCACCCGGCATCAAGGTCAGCCAGATCAGTTCGCTGGACAAGGACATCGCCCGCGGCCTGTCGGTCAAGTCGGTGCGTGTGGTCGACGTGATTCCGGGCAAGTCGGTGATCGGCCTGGAAATCCCCAACGTCACCCGCGAGATGATCTTCCTGTCCGAGCTGCTGCGCTCCAAGGAATACGACAAGTCGACCAGCCCACTGACGCTTGCGCTGGGCAAGGACATCGCCGGCCGCCCGACCGTGGCCGATCTGGCACGCATGCCGCATCTGCTGGTGGCCGGTACCACCGGCTCGGGTAAGTCCGTTGCGGTCAACGCGATGGTGCTGAGCCTGCTGTACAAGGCCAGTCCGAAAGACCTGCGCATGCTGATGATCGACCCGAAGATGCTGGAGCTCAGCGTCTACCAGGGCATCCCGCATTTGCTGGCACCGGTGGTCACCGACATGAAGGAGGCCGGCAACGGCCTGCGTTGGTGCGTGGCTGAAATGGAGCGCCGCTACAAGCTGATGAGCGCGGTCGGCGTGCGCAACCTGGCCGGCTTCAACAAGAAGGTGAAGGACGCCATCGACGCTGGCCAGCCGCTGATGGATCCGTTGTTCAAGCCCAACCCGGAAATGGGTGAGGCACCGCGCCCGCTGGAACCGCTGCCGTTCATCGTCATCTTCATCGACGAATTCGCCGACATGATGATGATCGTCGGCAAGAAGGTCGAAGAACTGATCGCGCGCCTGGCGCAGAAGGCACGTGCGGCCGGTATCCATCTGATCCTGGCCACGCAGCGTCCCTCGGTGGACGTGATCACCGGCTTGATCAAAGCCAATATCCCGACCCGCATCGCCTTCCAGGTCAGCTCCAAGATCGATTCGCGCACCATCCTCGATCAGTCAGGCGCGGAAGCGCTGCTGGGCAACGGCGACATGTTGTACCTGCCGCCGGGCACGGCCATGCCGGACCGCGTACACGGTGCCTTCGTCTCCGACGAAGAAGTGCACCGCGTGGTTGAGCATCTGAAGGCCAGTGGTCCTACCGACTACATCTCCGGTGTACTGGACGAAGTGCAGACCATGGGCGACGGCATCGTGGTCGGTGCCAATGGTTTGCCTGAGAGCAGTGCCAGTGCTGGCGACGAATCCGACCCGCTGTACGACGAAGCCCTGCGCATCGTCACCGAAACCCGCCGCGCCTCCATTTCCGGTGTGCAGCGCCGCCTGAAGATCGGCTACAACCGCGCCGCGCGCCTGATCGAGGCAATGGAAGCGGCCGGCGTTGTCACCGCGCCGGAGCACAATGGCGACCGCACCGTGCTGGCGCCGCCGCCGCCCAAGCACTGAACGGAAGGGCGGCATTCAGCGATTGATTGCCGCCCATTCAGTTTGAAAGAGGCAGACTCTGCCTCACCACCGACACCACTATCCCAAGCCGCCATGACTGCATTCCTGCGCCACTCCGTTCTTGCTGTTGCTTTGGCTTGTGCCGGCCTTGCCGCGGATGCCCATGCCGGCGCCCGCGATGACCTGAAGTCCTTCACCAACGGCCTGCGCGGCCTCGATGGCCAGTTCGCGCAGCAGGTGGTGGATCAGCGCGGCCGGGTCAAGGAATCGTCCAGCGGTCGCGTGGCGCTGTCGGCACCGCGTCAGTTCCGCTGGGAATACACCCGCCCGCATCCGCAGCTGATCATCGCTGACGGCAGCAAGTTGTGGGTCTACGAGCCGGACCTGGAACAGGCGCGCGTCAGTCCGCAGGGCACCGAGGAGCAGAACAATCCGCTCACCGCGCTGATCAACCCGGCACTGCTGGAACAGCAGTACGACATCAGCGAAGAAGCCGCGCCGCGCGACGGCATGCAGTGGCTCTCGCTCACACCCAAGCGCGATACCCAGGCCAGCTTCGATGTCGCCGCACTGGGCTTCGCCGGTGGCGCACTGTCGCGGATGGAACTGACCGACGCGGTAGGCCAGCGCACCATCATCACCTTCAGCGGCTGGAAGAAGAACCCGAGCTTCGCTGCCGGCACTTTCCGTTTCGTCCCGGGCAAGGACGTCGACGTGGTCGGCGAACGCTGAACCCAAGCCCGGCTTCTGAAGCCGGGGCAGGGCGGCCACGCTGCTAGAATGCAGGCGTGGCCAGATCCCGAAATATCTTTCTTGATGAAGCTCCCGCCGACCTGCTGACCGCGGACCGGGACAATATGCGTCCGCTCGCCGAGCGCATGCGCCCGCGTGCACTGGACGAGATGGTTGGCCAGAAGCGATTGCTGGCACCCAATACGGCACTGCGCCGCGCGGTTGAATCAGGGCGCGTGCATTCGATGATCCTGTGGGGCCCGCCGGGCTGCGGCAAGACCACGCTAGCCTTGTTGCTGGCGCAGTACGCCGATGCCGAGTTCAAGGCGATATCGGCGGTACTGTCCGGCCTGCCGGATGTGCGTCAGGTGCTGGCCGAAGCCGCGCACCGCTTCGCCGACGGGCGCCGCACCGTGCTGTTCGTTGACGAGGTGCACCGTTTCAACAAGGCACAGCAGGATGCCTTCCTGCCGCATATCGAGCGCGGCACCATCATTTTTGTCGGCGCCACCACCGAGAATCCTTCGTTCGAGTTGAACTCGGCACTGCTGTCGCGCTGCCGCGTGCACGTGCTGGAATCGGTCTCACCCGAAGACGTGGTGGAAGCCTTGCAGCGCGCCTTGGACGACAAGGAGCGCGGGCTGGGCGAGCAGGACATCACGGTCTCGGCCGAGTCGCTGCTGGAGATCGCCCGTGCCGCTGATGGCGACGTGCGCCGAGCACTGACGCTGCTGGAAATCGCTGCCGAACTTGCAGCGGGCGAGGGCGGTGAAATCACCCCGGAAACCCTGCTGCAGGTACTGGCCGATCGCACCCGCCGCTTCGACAAGAACGGCGAGCAGTTCTACGACCAGATCTCGGCGCTGCACAAGTCAGTACGCAGCTCCAACCCGGACGGCGCCATCTATTGGCTTGCCCGCATGCTCGATGGTGGTTGCGATCCGTCCTATCTGCTGCGGCGGCTGACCATCATGGCGGTGGAAGACGTCGGCCTGGCCGATCCGCGGGCGCTGGAAATGGCGATCAATGTCTGGAACGCATATGACCGCATCGGCGCACCGGAAGGCGATATCGCCCTGTCCAACCTGGTCGTGTACCTGGCCAGCACCGCCAAATCCAACGCCGCCTACATGTCCTTGCATGCGGCCCGCGCTGACATCGCCAAGTACGGTACCCAGCCGGTACCAATGCACCTGCGCAACGCACCCACCCGTTTGATGAAGACGCTGGGTTACGGGCAGGGCTACCAGTACGACCACGACGTTGAGGGCGGCATCGCACTGGACCAGACAGCGTTCCCGGATGAAATGGGTGAGCAGGTCTATTACAAGCCGGTGGAACGGGGTCTGGAGATCAAGTTGAAAGACAAGCTTGACCGCCTGCGCATCGCCCGTGAACAGGCGCGCACGCAACGCAAATGACCACCATTCGCCAACCCGCACCCGGAACTTGACCCCATGTGGCTTTCCTTCCTGGCCATCGGCGTTGGCGCGGCACTCGGTGCGTGGCTACGGTACGGGCTGAGTCTGTGGCTGAACCCGCTGCACAACACGGTGCCGCTGGGAACGCTGACCGCCAATCTGCTCGGCGGCTACGTTATCGGCCTTGCCCTGGCTTTCTTCGCCACCCGGCCCGAGCTGTCACCGCAATGGCGGCTGTTTGTGGTGACCGGGCTGCTGGGCGGTTTGACCACGTTTTCGACCTTTTCCGCCGAAGTTGTCTACCTGCTGCAGCGCCAACAGCTGGGCTGGGGACTGGTCACCATTGGCCTGCATCTGGGCGGCTCATTATCGATGACCGCGCTGGGCTGGTGGACCTGGCGTGCTTTGCGGCACCTGACTTGAGCCCGCTTTCAATGCCGCAGTCGATACCGCATCATGCGCCCACCACAAATTGAGCGTTTTCTGGATATGCAGCAAAAGCGGGCACACGAATGAGCAGACCGGCGTCGGATGACGCGGCCCGCAGCGACGCAATCCATGATTCTGGATCGGGGAGCGCCATCATCGGCGCTGATGTGGGCGGTACCTATGCGCGGTTGGGCTGGACCCGGCTGCAGGCAAATGGCGCGCTGAGCGTCCATGGTTTCCGCAAATACACCTGCGCCGAACACCCCAGTCTGGCCGCAATCCTGCGTGATTACGCCGACTGGCTGGGCTGCGAAACCGATGCGCCGCCGATCGCGCACGCAGTCGTCGCCATCGCAGGCGTCCTTGATGGTGACGGCGATACGCTGCTCAATACCAATCTGGCCTGGCCGGTGTCGCTGGCGGCAACCCGCCGTGAGTCAGGCATGCAAACGTTGGAATTGATCAACGACTTTGTCGCCGTCGCCCAAGCGATGGCACATGCCGAGGCCGATTCGCTGCACCTGATCTGTGGTGACCCCGAGCAGGTAGCGCCTGGCCCGGCCGTGGTGCTTGGCCCAGGAACCGGTTTGGGCGTGGCGGTATACCTGCCAGGTGGAAACCCTTCGGTGCTGCCCAGCGAAGCAGGCCACGCGGCCTTGGCTGGCTCCAATGCACTGGAGCAGGATGTATTGCGCCTGCTGTCGCAGCGATACACGCATATCGACAACGAACGGATCCTGTCTGGTCCGGGCTTGATCACGCTCTACACCTGTTTATGTGAGTTGCGCGGCAGCGTCCCGCAATGGCAATCGCCAGCCGAACTGGTTGATGCCGCACGCACCGGCAACGATGCATTGGCGACAGAAAGCGTGGACGTATTCTGCGCGTGGCTGGGCAGCTTGGCCGGCGATCTCGCACTGACCTTTGGTGCACGCGCGGTCTATCTGACCGGTGGCATCACTGGCCATATAAGTAGTTTTTTGCACGCGGGCGGCTTCCAACATCGTTTCCTTGCCAAGGACAGGCTGGCGCAGGCGCTGCGCCACGTGCCGGTCTGGCGCGTTGAACATGGTGAGCTTGGCGTGCTGGGTGCCTTGGCCTGGCACGTCGACAAGCTCGCTGCACGCTGAGCACAACCCAGGAGAAGCCAGCCATGAGTACCCGCAGACAGTTCCTGCAGTCGTCCGCATTGATTGGCGCATTGGGCAGCGCGGCACCGGGCCTGCTGGCATCGCCACCAGCTGCCAGCGGCGCCCGCGTGGTTTCAACCTGGGATTTCGGCGTCGGAGCGAACCAGGCCGCGTGGATGGTGCTGGCTGCAGGCGGTAGCGCGCTGGACGCAGTGGAAGCCGGCGCACGCTGGGCCGAAAGCGAACTCTGCAATCCCACCGTTGGCCGCTGCGGTAACCCTGATCGCGATGGCGTGCTCAGCCTGGATGCCAGCATCATGGCTGGCGATGGTCGCTGCGGGTCGGTTGCGGCATTGGTCGACATCCTGCATCCGATCTCGGTCGCCCGCGCGGTGATGGAAAAGACCCCGCACGTCATGCTGGTCGGCGAGGGCGCACAGCAATTCGCCGTGCAGCAGGGCTTCGAACGCCAGAACCTGCTCACTCCGGAAGCAGAAAAAGCCTGGCGCGAATGGCTTAAGACCGAGCACTACGCGCCGCAGATCAACGCCGAGCGCCGTGGCATTCCCGGTGACAAGGACAACCACGACACGCTGGGAATGATCGCCATCGATGCCAAGGGACAGATGGCCGGTGCCTGCACCACCAGCGGCATGGCCTTCAAGATGCATGGCCGCGTTGGCGACAGTCCGATCATCGGTGCTGGTCTGTATGTGGACAACGAAGTCGGCGCAGCCACCGCTTCCGGCATGGGCGAGGAAATGATCCGCAACGCAGCCTCGTTTCTGGTGGTCGAACTCATGCGACAAGGTCGCTCACCAGCAGAAGCCTGCCGCGAAGCCATCCAGCGCGTGGTTCGCAAACGTCCCGAAGCCAGCCGCACCTTGCAGGTCTGCTTCCTGGCGATGAACCGCAGTGGCGAAGTGGGCGCTTATGCGCTGCATAAAGGCTTCGTCTACGCGGTATGCGACAGCAGCAAGCAGGATGCCTTGCTCGAATCGGCGTCCGTGTACACGAGCACGCAGGCATGAGTTCGCGGTATCTGCTGGAGATCGCCTGCAACTCTGCGATGTCGGCTGTGGCAGCACAGCAAGGCGGCGCGAATCGCGTTGAATTGTTCGAGAATCTGGAACAAGGTGGTACTACCCCTTCGTCCGGCAGTATTGCGGTAGCGCGCGAGCACTTGCAGATACCGTTGTTCGTATTGATACGCCCGCGTCCTGGTGACTTTCACTACGGAAGCGTGGAGGCGGAGATCATGCTGCGCGACATCGCGCATTGCCGGCAGCTAGGCTGCGATGGCGTGGTAATTGGTGCGCTGACTGCTGACGCTGAGATCGACATGCCGCTATGCCGTGAGCTGATCAGCGCGGCCGGACCAATGGACATCACGTTTCATCGTGCTTTTGATGCCGCCCGCAACTTGCTAACGGCGCTGGAGCAGATCGCGGACCTCGGTATCAAACGGATCCTCAGCTCAGGCGGTAACGCTAGTGCCGCCGAAGGCAGCGCTGTGCTGGCTAGCTTGGCAGAGCAGGCTGGGTCACGACTGGCCTTGATGGCCGGCGCAGGACTCAACGCGCAGAACATCACCGAGGTCGCCTTGAAGACTGGTTGCCTGCAACTGCATGCTTCGGCCAAGGCGCGGCAGCGGTCGGCCATGCGTTACCAGAACCCCGCGTTGCAGGGTTTGGACAACGATTGGATTCAAACGGAGAGCGACGCAGTCAGTGCTTTGCGTCAGGCTCTGGATCAGCTGGGCTGATGCTGCTTTTCTTGGTGCCCGCTTATTAAAGTGGTGAGTCACTATAATTGAAGGGTCGCCACGTTTCATAGCCGACACATCAGACCGCATCTGGCAAAGCGCGATGCCCACGGAGCGTGGGCATCGCCGTCTATGTTTACCAGTCGATGCGTAGATCCAGAGAGGCGTTCCGCGCCTCGCCAAGCATGTCCAGATTCCAATACCTGCGATTGAACACGTTGTTGAGATTGCCGGTCAGCGTGGCGTCGCGACCAGCCAACGTGGTGCGGTACTGGACGCCGAGATCGGTGACTGTGCGGCCCGGGATCAGGATGCGGTTGGCATCTTCGTAGTACTGCTCACCGGAATAGCGCACCGTGCCGTGCACGCTGAAGCCGGTCAGCAGGGCAGGGCGGTAGTCGAAGTTGGCGACGTAACTCCGCGGCGCCGAACCCGCCGGGCGGTTGCCTCGCAACGCAGCGTTCTCCGGTGCAAGATCTTCCAGACTGGCGTCCAACCACAGACCGCCCAGCCCGATATCCAGGCTATCGGTCACGCCGTAGCTGGCGATTGCCTCGAAGCCGCGGTACAGGGTGAGACCGTCCTGCACCAGATAGCGCTGGCCATCACGCCATTGGTCGATCTTCGCACCGCGTTCAACGCGGAATGCCGCGGTAGTGAATCCGAGCCTGCCGCTCTGGTACTTGGCACCGATCTCGTATTGCTTGCTGATGGTGGCGTCCAGCACCTGGCCGGCATTGGCGTAAGGCGGCTCGCTGTCGAAGCCAACGCGTCCGCCGGACTCCAGCGACTCCACGTAGCTGCCGTAGATGGACACTGCTTCCAATGGCTTGTAGATCAACGCCAGCGTTGGTGTAAGCGCGGAGGTGGCGTAGCGCGAATCCACGGTCGGGTCGCCGTCCTTGTCGCGCTGTTCGTAATCGACATAGCGTGCGCCGAGTATCGCCTGCCATTTCTCACCGAAATGCAGGGTGTCGCTGGCGAACACCGACTTCTGCCGCTCATCCGAGCTCACCGGTGCGAAACCGAAATCCGGAACATGGTGGGAAATGAAATCCTGCCGTTGGTAAAGATTGCCCGAGAAGTCATTGCTCCAGTAAAACTCATTGCTCCAACGGTCCCAACTGCGCTGCATCGCGCCGCCAAACACCAGTTCATGGCGGATCGCACCGGTTTCAACGCTGCCGGTGACCAGCACCTGCGCAACACTGCTGCGCAGATCGGCGCCGAAGTTGTAAACGCTGCCCTCGTAGTCGCCTGCCTCATTGAGCAGGTTGCCGAACATCTTGTTGGAGTAGTGTTTGCGCTGGCTGCCGCCCACGGTGAAGTCCACGTTCCAATCTTCACTCACACGCCATTGCAGGCCGGTGGTGGCATTGGTGGTCTTCGCGCGGTAGTAGGAATTGCGGACGCGGACGTTCTCGTAGTCGTAGGTGGGGCGGGGCAGGCGATCACCCTCGTAGGTATCCCAGTAGAAGTACATCGGCTCATGCTTGAGCTTGTTGTCCTCGCGCAGCAGTTCGGCATGCCACACCAGCGAATCGCCGATCGGCTGTTCCACCGCTACCGCGATTACCTCGCGATCCAGACCTGCGCCGTTGTAGGCCTCGCCACCGTCCTTGGCCAGGTTGACGCGGACGCCGAATGAATCGGGTCCGTTCAGGCGGGTGCTGGCATCCACGCGGGCGGACCACGCGCTGTCATTGCGCCAGCCAACCGTGGTGGAAAGCATCGGCGTGCTGGTAGGCCGCTTGGTCCTGTAGCTGATGATGCCGCCGGGCGAACCGAAGCCATACATGAAACCACCGAGTCCCTTCAGCGCCTGCACTGACTCGACGGCTTCGAGCGGATACTCGCCGCCCCATTCCATCAGCATCGGCACGCCATCCACATAGTGGTTGTTGACGCCGATGCCTCGGATCTGCGTGCCCCACCAAGCAGTCGTTGCCGAAGGCTCGGCAGCGTAAACCGAGGGGTCATTGATGAAGACATCGCCCAGTGTGGTGGCGCCGCGCTTCTCAATGTCTTCCTGCTCGACCACGGTTACCGAGAACGGCGTGTCCAGCAGTCGTTTGGTGCCCAGCGCGCCGGCACTGGCGTCCAGGTTGAGGTTCAGGCCCAGGCGCTCGCCCTTGACCCTGACGGTGTCGAGCTCGGTTGCCTCCTTGGCAGCTTGGGCGGCGGGGACGCGCTCTGCCGTTTGCGCCTGCGCGTTCAGGCAGGCAGCGGTGAGGCAGACATACAGGACGGAATGACGCGGGAAACGCACGCGCGGAAGACGAGACAGCAAGGAGGTGGCCTTGGCGGGAGACACAGACAGGGGCAGGGCGGCGGCGGCCTGCCAGCAGAGGTACGGCCGCGATCCTATTGCGAATGAGTCCTAATAGCAATATTGCAGAGAGCCTCTGAAAGCCCCGGGCAAGCCGTGAGGGAGGCACTGGCGCAGGAATCTGAGTTATTGGGAGGCGTGCTGTGCTGAAGCCGCGACCAGACAATCTCTATCGCCGCGGTCAAATATTAGTGACGCATCACAAATATGAGGGCGAGAGCTCCACGGTGCGGGCTTGAGTCGTGTGGTGATGGGGCGGGGCATCGAATAGGACTGGCGCTGATTCCTGTACGGACCACCGAACGCAGGGGCAGGGCGGCAACCGATGCCACACCGGTAACACCCGACCAGACCAAAGCGGCCAAGTGCAGCGGTTCGTCTTGCGCGTTGCCTTCAACACCAGCAGGTCTACGCAAATGCAGTGCAAAACAGTAACCGCGTTGCGTTTTCCGAGACAGGCGACTCACTTGTTTCCGCATCAGAAGAAGGCATTACGGCGAGTCAACGTCAGTTCGTTTTTTGCGACTGCAGTTCTGCTGCCGTGGAGGGTTTCGGCGTTCTGTTGCCACTTCGGAATTCGTTGGACTTCATGTTTCCGCTTGGCCTTGCGCGCGTTGAGCACGCACACGAAGGCAGAAGCGCAGCCGTTGTCGAATCAGAAAACTCTGTGTTTTAGGCCTTGTCCTATGTTCCCGCCTGACGCGGGAATCAACAATGCCGCCTCCCAAAACAGAGTTCCAGGAGTAAAACCAAATGAAGCATCAAGCAAGCAGCATTCTGATTTCGTTGGTCGCAGCCATGGCCGCGAGCGCGTCGGTCAACGCAACCAATGTCATCACCTTCAATGGTGAAGTGACCGACCAGACCTGCTCGGCCGTCATCAATGGTGGCACCGATCCGACCATCATGCTTAACAGCGTTCCGGTCTCCGACCTCAATGGTGCGGTTGGCAATTCCGCTGGTGAAGGCGTGTTCACCATCACCCTGACCGGCTGTGCCGCGTCCGGCGCCGATGAAACCTTCACCACCTTGTTCCAGGCAACCAACCCCACCATCAGCGGCAACCTGACCAACACTGCGGCCGCTGGCGCCGAGGGCGTTGCACTGCAGTTGCTCGATGCACCGGGCGGTACCCCGGTGAACCTGGCCGGTGGTGCGGCTGTACGTGCTGGCGAAATCCTGCTGAGCGCCGGCGAGACGACCGCCACCCACGACTATGGCGTTCGCTACATCTCTGAAGACGCTTCCGTGACGCCTGGTCCGGTGCTGGGCTCGGTGACCTACACCGTTCGTTACGAGTAACAGGCTTGGTGAGGGCGACCTCTAAAGGTCGCCCTCACGGGTAACGCATTGCCAGCAATTCCATCTGAGGAAAGCACATGCATCAGATCTCTTCCCGTCGCTACGTGGCCAGCACTGCAATAGCCGCCATCCTCGCGCTGTTAAATGTGGGGGTGGCTGAGGCAAGTGTTGTTGTTTCCGGTACCCGCGTCATCTACCCGGCGGATGCAAAACAGGTCACGGTGCAGCTGACCAACCAGGACGCCTTTCCCAATGCCGTGCAGGCATGGGTGGACGTTGATAACCCGCAGTCCACGCCTGCTGATGCCGATGGTCCCTTCGTGGTGACACCAGCGGTTTCGCGCATGGCACCGGGTGCCGGCCAACGGATCCGCGTGATGTTCGCAGGCCAGGACGTGCCCGCAGATCGCGAATCTGTGTTTCATCTGAACGTGCTGCAGGTACCGCCGATGAACACCGCCCATGCCGACCAGAACAAGGTGATGGTGCTGATGCGTAACCGGCTGAAAATGTTCTACCGACCAACGGGAATTGCAGGCACCCCTGCGCAGATTCCAGAGCAGTTGCGCTTTCGTATCCAGCAGTCTGGGAGCAACTGGCATGTACAGGTGGATAACCCGACCGGTTACCACGCATCGTTTGGCGGTGCCACGCTGAACGTAGCGGGTGCCAGCTGGAAGCTCACCCCGGCGATGGTGCCGCCGATGGGCACTGCCCAATGGATGCCGCTTGCAGCCACCCACTTGCCCGCAGGCGAAGCGGTAGTGAGTGCGCAGCTGATCAATGACTATGGCGCAAGGATTGCAGTCACCCATGCCGCGTCACGCTAAGCGCATGCGAATCTCGCGACTCTCCGTTGCGCTCGGTGCTGCGCTTGTTGGCGCAGGCAATGTGGCCAATGCAGACGACGCGATGTACGAGTTCGACGATCGTCTGCTGATGGGTTCCACGCTGTCGACCGGCAACCTGCAGCGTTTCAATCGAGGCGACCAGGTGGATGCTGGGCGCTATCTGGTTGATGTCTATCTGAACGACACCTACGCCGATCGTCTCGAGGTGGAGTTCAAGGATGTGGACGGCAGTATCCAGCCGTGCCTGAGCGAGGCGTTCATGCGAGACACCTTGGGTGCTCGTCTGAATGCCATCGACACTGCCGATGGTAGTGATCCAAGCTGCGTGGAACTGAAGATCCGTCTGCCTGGCGCCACCGCGGCGTTGGACGTCGGCCGCCTGCGCCTGGATTTTTCCGTGCCGCAAGCCATGCTGATCAACAAGCCGCGTGACCATGTCAGCCGTGAGATGTGGGATGCCGGCAAGACCATGGCGTTCGCCAACTATGATGTGAACGCCAGCCGCTCTACGTCGCACGGTATGGAGTCGCACTATGCCTCGGCCGCCGTGAATGCCGGCGCGAACATTGGCATGTGGCGTCTGCGCCACCAATCGAACCTGACCTATTCCAGCCGCCCGGGCCAGCAGAGCAGCAACTGGAACAGCATCCGTACCTATGCGCAGCGCTCGCTGCCCAGTATTTCCAGTGACATGAGCATCGGTAACAACTACACCGACGGCACCCTGTTTGGGAACCTGAGCTACCGCGGCATCAAGATAGCAACCGATGAGCGGATGATTCCGGACTCGCAGCGCCGCTATGCGCCTGTGGTTCGTGGCACGGCAACCAGCAAGTCGCGCGTGATCATCAGCCAGAACGGCCGCAAGCTACGGGAAGACGTGCTGCCGCCGGGGCCGTTCGCTATTGATGACATCACTGGCGCGGCCTACGGCGGCGATCTGGATGTTGAAGTGCTCGCGGCAGACGGTAGCGTGAACCGTTTCAGTGTGCCGTTTTCTGCTGTGCCCGAATCCGTGCGCCCTGGCTACTCAAAGTACAGCGCCACGGTAGGTGAGGCAGGTACCAGCAACCAATCAAAGCAGCTTTTTGCTGAGTTCACCTATCAGCGCGGGCTCAGCAATCGGCTCACCGTCAACACGGGCGCCCGAGTTGCTGAGAACTACATCGGCCTGCTGGCTGGTGGTGTGGTTGCGACGCCTTATGGCGCCTTCGGTGGAAACTCGGTGTTCTCGCGTTTGCAGGAAAATGGTGTTGGAACCAAGACCGGTTACCGCCTTGAACTGAATTACAGCAAGACGTTCCAGGCCACCGATACCACCTTTACTCTGGCCGGCTACCGTTACTCGTCCAGTGGCTTCCGCGACTTCTCCGAAGCGCTCGGGCAGCCCTGGGAGCAGGAAGCATTTGATGATGATTCCAAGCAGCCAGGCTCGCAGCGCAACCAACGCAATCAATTCACCGTCGTCATGAACCAGCGGCTCGGTGACTATGGCTCGCTGTATCTGACCGGTTCGGCGGCGGACTATTTCAATGACAGCCAACGCGATGTGCAGTTTCAGTTCGGTTACTCCAACGCATGGCGGCGCCTGAGCTACAGCTTGTCGCTGTCGCAGCAACGCAATTGCGCGGTTGACCGGTGGAATCTAGGTGCTGCTTCGCAGTGCCAGCTGGGCCGATCGTTGGGGCTGACCCTGTCGATGCCGCTCGGAGCATCTGCGTCGGCGCCCGTGCTCAGCGCGATCGCCGCAAGGGATACGCGCGCGGGTGAATCCAGCTACCAGTCCGTGGTCAGCGGCACGCTTGGCGAACGCCGGGCTACCAACTATGCGGTGTCCGCAGGCCACGGCGGTAGCAGCAGTGGTAGCCAGTGGAGCGGCAACCTGCAGACCCAGACTGCCTTGGGCAGCCTCAGTGCTGGTGCCTCGGGCGGTTCGGGGATGCAGCAGCTCACCGCCGGCATCCGTGGCGCCGTGGTGCTGCATGGCGAAGGGATAACCGCCGGGCCTTACGTGGGTGACACCTTCGCCCTGGTGAAGGCAGACGGTGCGCAGGGTTCCCAGGTACGTGGAGGGCAGGGCGCTCGCATCAATCGCAACGGTTTCGCCTTGGTGCCATCGTTGTCGCCATACCGCATCAACCGCATCGGGCTGGACCCGCAGGAGATGACGCTGGAAGCAGAGCTGGTCGAAACCGAGCGCACTGTAGTGCCTTTCGCGGGGGCAGCGTTGCGGGTGGAGTTTGAAACCCTGACCGGTATGCCGCTGATCATTCGTGCCCGCCGCGCCGATGGCACGGTGGTGCCGCTGGGCGCTACCGTGGCCAATGAAATGGGCGCCACCATCGGCATGGTGGGCCAAGCAGGGCTGATCTACGCGCGTTCACCGAACCGTGCAGGGCAGCTTTCAGTGCAATGGGCGGAGGCCCTCGGCGGGAGCTGTGTAGTGCCCTATGATCTGGGTGCTCACGCCACCACCAGTGCGGCTCCTGTCATCGTCGAGGCCATCTGCCAGGACATGCAGAACTACCAAGCGGACGCGCAATGAACACATTTCTTCGTTTGCTGTTCCCATTTTGCCTGGCTGTTTCGCCGACGGCATGGGCAACCTGCTACAAGGTGGATAGCGTTGGCACTGCGACCACCACTACGCAGACTGCAATCCGGCCGGGCGAGGGCAGTGCGTCGGCTTGGGCCGGTGCCTGTGATACCTGCAATGGCTCACTTGGCCTGCCCAGCGTGATCAATGTCAGCGATCCTTCTTTCCAACCCTATCCCACGCTGATAGCCAGCGCTGTGGCACCAATTACGATGTACGGAGCCACCGGTCGCTATGATCCGGAGAGGGTTTTCTTCCGCTGTGCGCCTGGTGACGCGGTATATGAAATGTTCTCCACCAATGCAGACAACCTCTACAGCGGTTGGTACAACGGCGGCGATGCGCTGGGCAATTCCATTGGATTGCAATCGGCGTACAGGACCGCGTGGCGGAATGTGCTGCTTCGCCTGACCCACATGGAGACCGGTCAATATTTCACCGATGTCTGGGCGGAGCGGCTGTTGCAGGGACTGGATGTCGATTCCCGCGGCTATAGGTTGGTTAAAGCGAAGAACCTCAGCGCCGTGCGCTCGGAGTTGTTCAGCGCGCCCTTGGAATCTACTTTTTACTACGCGATTACCCAGTCGCAGCGCTACCTTTACACGCAGCCGGCTGGCTATATAGCAATCAAGGGACCTGGACTGGTGTATCCGGAGGTTGGCAAGACCCACAATGCAAACTACGCCGGTTGGCACTACAACTGGCCGGGCGCGATCGGGTTGTACAACGGGGTCACCCTGAAGCGTTACCCCACCTGTGCTGTACTGAACGTCACGCCGCATGTCGTATTTCCCAGGATTTCCATCAATGAGATCAACGAAGGCGTCACTCATGAGATGCCATTCCAGGTGAGCTTCAAGTGCCAGAGCGGTTTCACCAGCAGCACCGCCAACAACGGCACAGCGCTGGGCATAAAAGTATCCGCTGGCGCTGCTGCCGCAGCCTCATCACTGGGATTGACCAACGCAAGTGGTGGCGTTTCCTATCTTGTATCTGACCGCTACAACGAGGCTGGCATGGCCAAGGGTGTGGGAATTCGCTTGCTTCGCAACGGCCAGGTGATGAACCTGCTTACAAACGAAAATTCTGCAGGCGGCGTCGCGGCCACCGCACAGGCGCAAGGCTGGTATCCGGCAGTGGGCGGAGCCACCCAATCAGCGGGTACCGCCGACGGTATCACCCAATACAATGAGACCTTCACTGCCAGAATCGAAAAACTCTCTGAAGGCACCCGGCCACAGGTAACCGCCGGCCGCGTTGAGGCAACCGCGCAGATCATCATACGAGTCCAATAATGCCCCTCCAGCGTCTGCTCATCGGTGTTTTGCTGCTGACCTGCGGAAGTGCGATGGCAGGAGTGACGGCGGAACGGACGCGGGTGATCTTCCCGCAGGGGCAGCGAGAGGTGTCGCTGGTGCTCGCCAATCAGAACGACTACCCGGTGGTGGTTCAAACGTGGGTGGATGATGGCGCGCCCGACTCCGGTCCCGACGAGGCCGAAGCGCCCATCATTCCATTACCTGCGATGTTCCAGCTGGCCGCCGGCCAACGACAGAGTCTGCGTCTGTTGTTTGTAGGGCCTGCGCCGGCCGAAGACCGCGAGTCGCTTCACTGGCTGAACTTTCTTGAGATTCCCCCAAATGATCCGAGTGCTCAGGAATCGGACGCCACGCGCCTGACGGTCACGATGCGCACGCAGATGAAGGTCATCTATCGCCCCGCTGGGCTGAAAGCTGGGGCAGGGCAGGCTGCAGGGAAACTAAGCTTCCGGCTGGATGGCGCGCGTTTGTTTGCAGTCAATCCAACGCCTTTCTACGTGACACTTTCAGGGCTGGCGCTTTGCAATGGACAACCAGCAACTGTGGCGGCAGAAGGTTTGCTAGTGCCGTTCTCAGACGTACCGATCGTTGATGCCGTTCCCGGTTGCTTGCGCCAAGACACCGTGGTCCAGTTCAACTGGATCGACGACGATGGAAACAGCCAATCTGGTCGCGCTACGGTCTCTGCCAAATAGCAGCGCGCCTTTAGTCGCTCAGTTCTATTTATATGACGCGTCACTAAAACAAACTTCATTTGAAGCTGTATCTAGCCAAGCCATCAGCTCGTCGCGAATGTTTCATGCCGCAGCGCGTTGTGATTCGTGGAGCGCTCTCCAGGCGCACGGAATCTGCCCAAATCTGAAGGCCCCAGCTGGGCTGAGTGCAGCAGATCTGACGAGAATTGGAGCCTTGGTGCGAGCGATGTAGCTGCAGGAGGTTCGGACGACTGCTGCCACGCGCAACGCAGCAACGACGAGGCTTTCGTTGAGGCTGATCCAAAGGGCAGACTGGTCGAGAGGCGCGGCGGATGGCAGCGTTCGCCGGGAAGTTGCTGACAACCGGATAGGAAGCAACATCAGCGGCCTAGGCTGTTACCGAGTCTGACATAATATACATTATGCGAAATGGAGTAATTGCCTACGCCGCAGCGCGGGTCCGCTGGATCTGGCTCTGGATCACTTCTCACCTACCATCCCGGCCTCCTAAGGATTCGGGAGAAATTGAGGCATGAGCGACACCTACAACCTGGACAGCCGTCCACCGTGCTGGGAACCGGGAACGCAGTGCCCGAACAGCTGTGCCAGTGACCACTACCGGCGTGTGATCGACAACCACGTCGCTCTGACAGGCCCATGGGCTGGTTGGCGACTGGCAGGACGAGATCTGGTCGCCCCAAGCGGCGAAAGGATTCCAGAACGCAGGCTGCGCGGCCTGCTATGGCATGCCAATGCAGCCGATTTACGTGACTCGACACGTAAAAGGAACGCTGCACGAAAAGCCCGTCAACAGTCGATGGTTAAGGTCGTTGTGGTGGATCTGGGCGAGTGGCGGGAACGCCACTTCGGAACCAGCGCAGGGTAACGGCGTATTCGTAGGGGCTTGGCCCCTACACCCCTACATGCAAGCCTTCTGCACGATTCCATCCCAATGACTAGACAGAGCGAAAGTACGGTTCACACCAACACGGTCATAAGCCGCCTGGCGTTCGGCCCTAGCAAGCTCGCAAGCACTTTGATCCTGCCCAAGCGGGATAGATCTACCTGAAGACCGATACTGTTGACGAGCGGGTGCAGCATTACGCTGCGCCTGCTCCTGACGTATAAGATCCAGCCGCCGTTCTACATATGGATCCACCGGCTGAGGCGTCGCGTCCCACGTCTTCTGCGCCTGCCCCGGACAAGGCTCGCTCTGGTAAGAAACCTGCTTTCCGTTCACGCACTTATACACCTGTTGTGCGCCAACGCTGCCAGCGCACATAAGCAAAAAAACAATTATGGTTCCCCTGAGCATCCCTAGCTCCATGCCGGATATGAGCGGCAATCATAGGCGATACCGGTGTGGCTTAATTTAGTGACGAATCACTTATTAGAGCGTGCTGGTCGGCGGCGTGTAACCGCTGATCGTCTTGGCCGGGTTCAACGGGAACACATCCGCACGCTGGCCCGGCGCGTATCCAATAACACCACCCGCACCGGCAGCACCGGCTTCACTCGCTCCGCTCGCAAAACCAGTGCCGCCGCCACTCAGGTTATAGAGACGCTGCTCACGCTCACGGATGGGAGCCTGATGCGGCCAAGGCGTGGCAATGATGACGTGCTTGCCAGCTTCAAGCCGGACGCCATATGCCGCCCAGGTGACGGTGTAGCCCAACGCCTCAACCGCGGCGACTTCCATGTACTCAATCGATTCGCCGGAATCGTCGATCCATTCCAGCCAGCCACGAATCCGACCATCGATGTCAGCCCGTGCGGCAAGGCGCACACGGCCCAGATCCTTCAGCTCGGCAACATACCGCTGATCGCCCGTCAGATCCGCGTACGGATCCTGCTTGACCTTCTCCACCAGCTTGCTACCGGGTGCACTGCCCTCGCCCTCTGTGCGCACGTACTGGCCGTTTTCGTCGAACACCAAGACCGGATCACCCTGAGTCGCCGCGACGGCGCTGGCGGGCTCCGGTTCCTTGTCCTTGCCGAAGTCAAAGAAGAAGCTGAGGAAGAAGTAGGCACCGATCAAGCCGACCAGGCCGAACATCACGGCCTTGGGCAGCATGGCGAGCCACACGTTTGTTGCGCCTTCCTCATAAACCTCGGTGTTCTCCGAGCCGGGCGCGTAGCCGTGATAAAGCGGGTAGATCGCGGAATCGTACTTCTCGGTTTTGCCGCCGACCTTCTCGTATTTGCCCGGACTGGTGGTGTGAAAATAAGTGACGCGATACTTATTCTTGAAGCCGACAGCGGTCAGCTTCTGGAACACATTCTTGCGTTCGATGCGGGCGCGGATCGCCTGATGAACCCGGTTGATCCACTGCGTCATGATGACCGCATCACCGCCGTTCTGACCGAGCAGCGCCCAGAAATTCTCAACGGGTGCCGGCAGCGGCAAACGCTCGTTGACGTAGAACTCATGCACCTCATCAATGACGACCAGCGCGTCCTTGAACTGGTCGGGGATGCACCACTTGCCGGTGTCGTCCTGGACACACGCAAAGAGGGTTTTAACCTCCTTCGTGTCCACCAGAACAAGCAGATCCTGAACCTCGCTCAGCGGCATGCCGAGATAAGCGGCAATCTTTTCGTGGTCCAGCCCGTTGAGCCGAGCAAACACCCTGCGGCGCTTCTTCAGCGTCGGCAGGATGTGATTCTTTACCGCGTCATAGCTTTTGCCTGCACGCGGCACGCCTTCATTGAATACGAGCATGTCACCACTTCCCGAACGTGACGATCTTGCGCGTCACCTTGAAAACTGCGCCACCGGCAAGGATCGCCATGCACTCCGAAATCTTGAAGGTATCAACGAGCCAACCAACCGTAGGCCCAGCGTTGGCAAGTAGCGAACCGATGCTGTATTGGGTCATGAACTCAGGCACCGGCAGCGACTCAAACGCCAGCGCCACCACCTCAAGCATCTTTTCAATGGCAAGGACGATCAGGTCATTGCCGAACTGTTCAATAGCATTCCAGAGCTTTTCGATCAGCTCGCGGATCCAGTTGGTGAGGTCGGTCAACCATCCGGCGTTCATAGGAATCATGACAATGCCCAGTAAGCCGCAGCAAGTGCTGCGATAGCCATAAGCACCCAACCGATCGCACGCAGCGCGGCAAGGAAGTCACCACTACAGTGGCCGTCATAGGTCATCGCCTCCCAATACGTGGTAGCGGACACCGAAAACACCGGGCATGCACCACCGGCATTGACGGTGAAGAAATCACGGATAGCAGAAATCAGCGGTGATTCCCCTACCCTTGCTTTGAACTCCCCGAACACACCAGCAACCGTCTTACCGTTCCCGGTATAGAAATCACCCGCCCCCTCACCCGGTACGCCAGCACCGTCGTCATCGCCATCATCTTTGCCACCATTACCGCTCCCGCCCAAACTCGACCCGGATCCGGAACCGCCCTTCCCTTCTCCACTAGTGCCGCTGCCCGAAGCGCCCTGGCCCTGCGATCCATACGAACTTTGCCATTGCGTAACGTTGCTGGTATTTGCGGAACCGCCCTTGGACTCAACAACCGTTGATTGAGCCTTCTGCTCCCAATCTCCGCCGTTGTTCGGCGGAAGCGGCGGAGGCTTAGCATCCTTCCCCTGCTGCGACTTTGTAACAGCATCATTACCCGAAGCCTTGATTCCGTTTTCTCCTGGCTCCCAACAGAATTCTTTACCGCTCGATGCCACAGCGCAGTGCCTGCCATCAGATTTAACGCACTGCGTCAAACCCTCAACCTGAACGCATGAATCCTCACCGTCAGCAGGCTGCTGCCCCATATCCGGATCACTCGCCCCGCACACGTCACCCGTAGTTTTCCAGCCATCCACAACATAAGCCCGCGAGCCACCGGACCCGAGCGTATAGCTCAACGAAAACGAACCCGAGCCACTTTCAAAATGCTCAGGCGGATAAACCTTGCAACCGCGATCACACGCACCAATAACACCCGAAAATCCAGCAGAAAAAGACACAGTAGACTTGCCAGAAGCGGGACGCGAAACGCACGAACCAGCACGCGGATAAGTAAAAGTTGACTTCGCACAAATAGTCGAAGTGCCCGCAAAACTACAGCTATAGCAAGGAAAGTTGCTATATCTGCACGTGGACAGGTGAATACAGTAAGCAGTCCCGCCAGAGGCCACCGCATGCGCGCTACAAGCGGCGTAAGCCTGCCCCTGATCCGCATACTCCTGCGCACTTGCCGAGCCAATACCCATCCACGCCAGCGCGACAAAAGCCAGTACAGCAAGCCACCGACTCATGCGTCCAGCCCCTTCACCGCAGCGACCCCGCAAGCGATGCCAAGAAACCCGCAGAACAGACAAAGAATCACAGACGTCCCCTCGCGTAACGACCACCAAAGAACCGCGCAACCTTTGGCGCAGCCCATAGACAGAATTTCAACTGCGCATAGATTGCCGCAGCACCCAGCACGGCAAGCGCCGCGATAGCGGGCTCAACGCTCGCGTAGATGCTCTGGAAATCCATACTCCCTCCCTCAAAAGAATGGGGCCGGCGAACCGGCCCCAAGTGAATCAGGTGCGACCGAAGAATCCGGCGACACGCTTGGACGCCCAACCGGCGAAGCCAACCATCGCGATCAGTGCAGCTGCACCGACGATTGCGGTAACCGCGGTGTTGGTGCTCAGACCGTCCAAAATGCCCGAAAAATCCATTGCTCTTCTCCTACGTTTTGATGCTGGCTATCGAAAGAAATTCGCTACGCGGCCAGCGATACGCGCAACGACAAACCAACCGATGATCACGCCGGAAGAGCCAACAAACCAACCTGCTGCCTGCTCCGGCGTGGGTATTGCGAATGCTTGATTGATCAGCCCGTAAACAGCGTGTTCGCTGCTGGACACCAACACGTAGCCCGTGCACTCACCCACCGGTTGACCGGTTGGGATCAACGTGCCGTCCTGGGCGAGAGCTACGCAGAGAGCCATGACTTACGGCTTGGCCGAGGCAGCTGGGGAAGCTGGCAAAGCCTTCTCATCTGCTATGGGAACAAGCTTGATGCCGCGACCGATTTTCAAACGCTCGTATTCGTCGGTGACGAAGCTGGACTGATCGAACGTGTACATGCCTGGGGGATACGCAAGCTGCCCAGCCTGCAGGGAGAGCTTGAACGGCTTCGGAAAACCACCGTTGGAATCGATAATTGCTGCAACTTGCTCATGAAAGAACATCTCTGCACGCTCACCGCGAGCGGGAATGTTCTTAACCAAAACGTTAGACGAAAGAATTTGAATCTTCATAGCTCTATCACCTTCCAAGCGATTGTCCGGCCGCCAAAAATGGTTACTCGCCACGGTGAGGGCCAGAATTCACCAGTGAGTTTGTCGAACCACCCGCCAAGCGCTTTGCGAATGTCGGCAGCGGTGCCGAGGATCTCGCGTGCTGAAACGGGGGCTTTCCAGTAGCGCAGTTCGCGCTTGGATTCTTTGTTGAGGCCACCGCAGCCGTGCGTGCGGAAGCCCTTGGGAAATTGACCAGCAACAAGGCTGGTGAACTTGCTTGCGTACTTGGCGAGGTAGCCAACTGCGTTGCGTGCCTTCTGAATATTGCTGCTGCCGTGCGGCCACCAGCCAAGCTGGTCAACCTTGTGGAAGTACATGCCCTGGGGGATCCAAATCAGGACGTGGTAATGAGGGATGCCGCGCTGGGTGAGTTCGCCCACCCAGAGGTAACGGAAAACTTGACTCGCAAACCGTTTGGCGCGGGATCGAGTGACATTGAAGTAGCGCCGCATCGCTCGCAGAAGATCGCTAATGTCACGAGGGCCGCTATTGCTTCCGTCTCGGTAGGTGAGCGTGAGCATGTACCAAGCGCCCCGGAAACCCGTTGCTTTCGCTTCGTCATCGTGAAGTCTCGCGGACGTAATGACAGACTTTTTCAACCGCTGCGCCCGTGCCAGCAGAGGGTCTATTTCGATGGATACGCGACCGGTCTTCGGTGCGTCTTGACCACTTGTTTTATAAGGGACAAGCCCAAGGGCCAGCGCTTCGCGCTGGCCCTCTGAACTCAATGCAACCGGACCCGCTGCGTAGTACTCAGCAAGCGATGCAGAGCCATTGCGCTTGGCCTTGTGGATCTGCTCCGACGCGCTCTCAGTGCGGTGCTGCATGGCACGCATGTGGCCCACAGACGCGTCGAACTCATCAAGCGCGGTGCGCGGCTTATGCGCTGCTACGTTCGCATCCATGGTTGCGCGGAGGCGCGTGTAGCACGGCTCGCACATATCACCGCGATGCATCTTGCGAGGCTTGCCGCAGATGCCGCAGAACGTGCCGTGATAGCGGTAGGGTTCGGCGTCAGTCACGCGGACCTCGCATGATGCTGCGCCCGAAGACGAGGATAAGGACGCCTAGCGCAACGCAAAAAAGGAAGTCACCCACGGCGCGCCTCGCGAATCGCACGAATGCGACGACGACGAGCCCAGACGCGTAGAAGATCA
This sequence comes from Stenotrophomonas sp. STEN030, assembly GCF_056759995.1. NCBI lineage: Bacteria > Pseudomonadati > Pseudomonadota > Gammaproteobacteria > Lysobacterales > Lysobacteraceae > Stenotrophomonas > Stenotrophomonas sp. STEN030. Next base: position 74,617 of record NZ_JBRREB010000005.1, read on the forward strand.
ATCCAGAACCACCAATCGGTGGTCAGCACTACCCACACAAACGGAGTGCAAACCGCAACGAGGAAAAGCCAGTGAACGAGACGCTGCAATTCCTCATAGCTGATGAAGATGCAAACGGGATCAGACACCGGACACCTCCGCCCTGGACACTGCTACGAGGCGAGCGGCGCGGTACGCGGAATCAACACGCGAATCCCGGCGACGAATCACCCAGCCGAACAGACCGGCTGTGCCGACCGACAAGGCCAGCGATGAAGCAATCAATGCGATGACGGCAGCTGCGTGCATGTGCATCCCCTCCCCTACCCGTGACCCGGGCCCCTGCGGGTACAGGGGGCGGGGTCGCCTACGCATGTAGACGCCGGGCGCTTTATAGCCCCCTACACCCGTAGGCGTCAACAGTCGTAGGCTACACCCGTATAGACAAAGGGTGGCCTAGATGGACTGGAACGAATTCTTTGAGAAAACGCGCAAGGCGGCTGACGTCGAGAGTTTCTCGAAACTAGCGCCAATGCTGGGAATTACGGACGGGGCTATCGGCCACTATCGACAGGGCCGACGCGTGCCGCAGGTGTGGGTAGTCGCGGATGCGTTGCGCATTCAAGGCCATCCGGAGCCGGAAAAAGCGGCAATTCAGATCATGAGGCAGGCGGCGCTCACATCGCCAGAGCGCACATTCTGGAAGCGCCTATCAGCAACGGCCATGACCCTAGCGATCGGGATAAGCCTCGCCTCCCCTGCGCACGTACAGGCCGCAGAACAGGGTAATTCTGCGCACGGTGTATACATTATGCGAAATTGCGTAATCGCCTAATTTGCCTTGTGCGGCACTGTCGGAACGCTGATCGCACACCTTTCCGTTTACATAAAATTGCTCATGCCGGAGGCCTCTTGAAAGAAGCTGCGAACTTGGACAAGCTCACCATGACACTGTGAATCAGAAACGCAAAGCACGTGAGTAAAAAATGGAAGCAACAACCCAAGCCGATGAACTAGCCCCCTCCCTCGTCAGGCCAACAGATTTCCTTGTTGGCATTTTGGAGCTTGGAAGGAACTGGGCGCTTGCAGTTGCTATAGCGGGTGCAGGTTTAGCGGTGCATCGAACCGAAATCGTTACCGGCCCTCCTAGCCTGAGTAATCTTATATTCTACGCGTGCGAAATTGTTGCTCTCGCTTGGGTGTATCTCGCTATAGAGAGATTCATTGCGGTGGCATTTCCTAACCTGCCAAATCGGAAAGGTTGGTGGCGCAGATCCACAAAGCGAGAACGCGCTCGTACTCTCGTCATCTACGCTACAACCTACGCAATCGCCTATCCCTCCGGAATGGGGATGATTCTTCTCTTGGCTCATTTGGCGGATAACAATCGAATCGTCCAAATTTGCTCCGATGCGAAATCCGCGAATAACGCCATCATTGGTAGTTATGACGAGTGCAGACGTCTCTACAAGCAACGATTGGAGTTCATTGAACGGCTCGAAGGGAAGCAAGTGCACCAAGAATAGCCAACCATCCATCATGCCCTTTCATTAAATTTCACTGCGGGCTCGGGTGCTGGATTGACGGCGAGGAGCGACAGCCCCCCAATCCTCCATAAAACGCCCTAATCACTTTTGCATTCGCACAGCTCACCTACACCGCGCAGCAACAGCAAGATCCCGCAAACGCCCTCCCCCGCGCTGCGCTACGCTTCCACCCATTCACTGGTACGGAACAGGCGTCATGGGTGCGGCACGCAAGGCCTTGTGGTACATCGAAAGCCACTTTGCCGAGAACCCCTCGCTGGCCCAGATCGCCGAGGCAGTGGAACTCTCGCCGTTCCACCTCTCCCGCTTGTTCCAGGTCAGTACCGGAACCTCGATGGCGCGCTATCTTCGTGTGCGCCGACTGACCGAGGCGGCACGGTCCCTGGCTGCTGGCAGCGAGCCCATCCTGGATGTCGCCCTGGCCGCTGGCTATGCCTCGCATGCGGCCTTTACCAACGCCTTCACCGAGCAGTTCAAGCTGCCCCCGGAAAAAGTTCGCCGGAAGGGTCTGCACGGCCTCGCGCTGTTGGAGGCCATCAAGCTCGACGCCCCACCCCTGCCTTGCGAGGTCGAACCGGTACGTCGCACGCAGGGGCCGCTACGTGTGGCGGGTATCCGTGCCCGTCATACCGCCACTACCGTGGCGTCTATTCCCTCGCAATGGCAGCAGTTGGCGCTGACCCGGGAACTGGGCAAGGACATCGCCTTCGGGGTCTGCTGCAACCACGATGGCGAGGGTGGCTTCGACTACATCGCCGGCATGGAGATCGGTGCGAGCGCCGCCGTGCCTTCAGCGTGGGATGCAGTTTCCATTCCGGCCGGGGACTATCTGGTGGCGTGGCATGCGGGCCACATCTCAACCATCCGCTCCACCTGGTACTGGCTGTTGAACGACTACCTGCCCCGCTCCGGCCTGAGCCTCGCCGACGCGCCCGACTTCGAACGCTATGACGCCCGCTTCGACGACCGCACCGGGAACGGCGGTGTGGAGATCTGGCTACCGCTGTCCTAACTGAGTTGAACCAAGGAGACCCATCCGTGCGAGTAGTGCCCTACACATTGATCCTGCTGACCTGTCTGTTCGCGCCGTTGGCCTGGGCGGCTGCACCCTTCCCCGCTGTTGGCGAAACCCATGGCGTGGCGCACACGCCCAGCGCAGCAGTCCGCGATGCCGGGCACAGCGACCAGGTGCGGTATACCGTGTGGTATCCGGCGCAGCCAGGTGTAAAACATCAGCCGCTGGCTATCGGGCCACCGGGTGCGCCGCTGTTCGTTGCAGGGTCTTCTGCCGTCGATGCCCCCATTGCGGCGGGCCGCTGGCCAGTACTGCTGCTGTCACACGGCAACGGCGGCAGCGCCCGGATGATGGGCTGGTTCGGCACAGCCCTGGCAAACTCGGGGTATGTGGTGGTCGCGGTGGACCATCCCGGCAATAACGGTGTGGACGCGATGACCGAAGCCGGAAGCATTCTGGTGTGGAACCGCGCCGATGACCTGGCTGTGGCATTGGCTGCGGTGCAGGCCGACCCCGTGCTGGCTCCGCATGTGGATGTGGACCGGCTTGGATTGGTGGGATATTCGGCCGGCGGGTTCACCGCGCTGGTGGCTGCCGGCGCGCGGCCGGATATGTCCCGGTTGGCCGCCTTCTGCAAGGCATCGCCGAAGGATGGGGTATGCATGCCGCAGGCCGAGAATCCGGAAATGACCCTTGAGCGGCGGATGGCGGCGGCCACTACGCCGGAGCTGGCACCATGGGTAGCCAGGTCGGCGGAGGATCGGCGCATTCCCAACGTTCGCGCTGTGTTCCTGATGGCACCGGCAATTGTGCAGGCGTTCGAGCCGGGTGAGCTCGCACAGTTGGAGGCTCCGCTGTCGTTGGTTGTGGGTGAGGCCGATGCGATTGCCGCGCCCGCCAGCAACAGCAAGGTCATTGCCGAGGCAAATGACAACGCGCGACTTCAGGTACTCCCCTTGGTGGGTCACTACGACTTCCTTGCGGACTGCACGGAACTCGGGCGCGAGCGGGTAGAAAAGCTGTGCGAAGTGAACGCCGATAAGCAGGCTACGCATCAGGCAACGATCGAGCTGGCCAAGTCGCTGTTTGATTCCACGCTTCAGTAGATGGACACCTGTAGCTGCGCTTGGATCATCGCCCGCATTGGGTGCGCCCCACCCCCGACAAATCCCCTAATTCCCTCCCCGACCTTAGCCAGAAGCAGACGTTGGCAACGCCAGACCCTTTACCACTCATGGCAACCCCAGAACCGTCGCTCCGGGTATGCGTTCAGGGGCTCGGCGAAACACTGATTTGGGGGCGGTTCGCCGGAACTTATCATCCCGACGGACATCATCAGTTCTCGGTTCGCTGCGCAACACGTCGCGACATGGCATAGGCCGCCTCCGCCTTGATGGCCTCGCCTTGCACGGCGTACGCCTCGCCCAGGCTGTGCCATGTATTGGTTGAGGCGGGGTACATGAGCGTATTGAGAATAAACACCCTGATCGACGTATCAACACCGAGATTCTGCTGCAGCAGATAACCGGTCGAGTTGATGATGCTCTCCAGCGCCTTGTCGTCAAGATTACTCGACGCGCGGATCCTGCGAATCTGCTCATGGGCATCCACCTCATCGGCAGGCTGAGCCGCATAACCGATCAATTCCTCCTGCAGGCGCTCGACAGGAAAGTTCTCGGGGGCAGTCGCTGCCAGCGCGCTGTCTATAAGCACCGATGACCATACATTGCGAGCGCTGCCATTGGTCAGATAGGCCGCCAGATAGGGAGGGTCATTGGACGTTTTTCCGGGCACGATGCGCACCCGGACCTTCGTTCCCCCGTCATGCCCGACGTAGTAGGTGCCGCCGCGTTCGCCATAATCCCAGCCGCTGGCAAAGATGCCGCGCCGGCCGCTGGCAAGCAAGGGCTCTTGCCAGAGCCTGGCAAGCGTATCCTTGCCCACCAGCTCACCTGACGCGAGTGCCTGGAGGAAGCTCGCCAGATCGCCAAGGGTGATATGCAATGAACCATGTGCGTAGGCGTACGACGGCAGGATCAATTCCGGGTCTCTGCGCAGCTTTCCTCCTTCACCGATATAGCTTGCAACTCTCGGACTGCCCGATGATGCATCGGTACCCAACCAAGTGTGCTTCATGCCCGGCGGTAGCAGGATGCGCTCGTGGACGATCAACGGATACGGTTTGCCGTAGTGTCTGGACAACAGTTCCGACAGCACAAGGAAGTTGGTCTGCGTGTAACGGGACTCGCTGCCGGGCGCGAACAACAGCGGCTCCTCGGTCAACGAAGCGAATAGTTCTTCCGTGGTGGAGGGATACACCATTTCCCCGGTCGAATTCCGGTATTGCGATCTGTTGAGGTACTCCGGCACGCCCGATGTGTGGTTCAGGAAATGGCGAACCGCAATTCCCTGCCAGCGCGGCGGCAGCCCGATCAAGTACGTTTCCGCTGGCGAATCCAGATCAATCTGACCAGTCTCTACGAGCTGCATCACCAAGGTGCTGGCCAAGAGCTTGCTGAGCGAGTACACCGGAAAGACATGATCAAGCGTCATCGCCTCCGCAGTCTGGAGGTCCGCTTTACCATCCACGCCACGGTATGTAACGCGCTGCCCCTGCGCGATATATACCGCCTGCCCGGCAATGCCATAACGCAGGCGATTGACTTCCATCTGCGACGCCATTGAAACAGGCATCCCATCGTCTGCGGATACCCGCCCTGTTGCACACAATGCAAGAAGAATAAGTGTGGCAATGACGAAGGCGCTTCCGTGCATCCGGTGCATGAAGGAAATCGGATTCATAGGGCAGCTCATCGTACGAAGAATGCGGTGCGTGCGACACCTGCGTTGTTGCTGGAGGCCATCCAGGCACGCACTTCCAACTCGTACAGGCCTGCAACTTCTGCAGTCAGAATTGCCTTGAACATTGCGTCAGTCGGGTCGAAAGCAAGCGAGATGCGCTTCGGGGTGCCGCCGTTCACAGTGAGATACACCTCCGAATCCACTTCGGCGGCACGCCAAGGCCCGCTCTCGCTCAGGTTGCACCCGCACAGCAGGCTGATACCCGCGCGGATGGGAATCACCTGCCCCACACGGACTTGGCTATAGGCGATCGGCTCGGCAAGATCCACGATCAGCCCCGGCAGCTCCACCCGCCAGCCATCGCCCGCCGTCAAGTGCTTCCCCGGCAGAATCCATTGCTGGCTGGTCGTGGTGGTGGTGGCCTGGGGTTGGCTCAACGGGCCGGTGGCGCTGAGGGTGACGCGACGTGGGCGATCAATATCCAGCGAGGTGCTGAACACTGCGGAGCCTGGGCTGGAAAGCGGCGCGTCGCGCCCATTGACTGGCCCCATGATTTTGGCGGTGTCGCCCGTGGTCCCCACGGTAAGCCCTTGGGCCAGCATCTCACCGGTGTCGGCATCGATGAGTTGTACCCTCACCGGCGCCGCATAGCCGCCGAGGAACTTGGCACCGCGGGCGAGGACGCGGACTTCTACATCGGTTCGTTCAGCCAGCGCCTCATGGGCAGGGACCAACAGCAGCAGCCCAAAACACAGGCAGCTCAGTAATGAGTAATGCATGGCATGTCCTTGATGAGAGGCAAGATGGATTGGGTGCGCCAGGTGACGCCGCTTCTTGGCGAGGCACTCCGACATGCCAATGAGGCTATGGATTTCTGCCAAACTAGCGAGTGACATCGGCTGACGGGGGCTGTCTTTTCGTGACCCGACGTCGTCAGACCGTTCCAGGAGCCGAAAACCATGCTGAATTTTGCTGAATTCACCATTGATCCAGACAGATTCAGCATCTGCCGTAGCCAGCAGCCACTGGACGCGCCACCACAGCTGGTCGAGGTCCTGACCTACCTGATCGAGCACTCAGAGAGGGTCGTCAGCCGGCAAGAGCTTCTGGAGCGCTTCTGGCCTCGCGCGGGCACAGGTGGCGACGCCGCACTCAACACTTGCATTCGCCGGATACGCGCCCTGCTGGAAGATGACGCGGATGTTCCGCGTTTCATCCAGACGCGCCCGCGCGCCGGCTACCGCTTTATTGGTGGGCCGGTGTCCCGTATCGCAACAGAGGCTGACGCAGTTCCGGCCCTGGCGGCCCCATCGCCCACGCGAAGTAGACCCTTTCCGCGCATCGCGCTCGCCGGCCTTGCTCTGGCCATGGTGGTGGCGGCAGCCATGGCATGGAGCTTGATGCAGTTCAACAGGCAGCATCAGCTGATTGCCGTCGAGCCACCAATGGGACTGTGCGAGTACGTGCTGTTCCCTCAGTTCAACGCAGGCCTGCGCGAAAGCTTCCTTGCCCAAGTGAGCAACGCACTGCCGGCTGGATATGGCGTTACCGACAATGCCGGGCGAGCCGACCTGCATGCGCGCATCAGCGTCCGGCAGACGCCAGAGCAGACGGTTGTCGTGCTGACTCTGGTTGACCAATCAAGCCAGCGCTCGTTGTGGTCACGAGAGTTCACAGCCACCACCGATACCAACAACTATGTACCGCTCCAGCAACACCTGGCCGAGCAGATGGCCGGCGAGCTGGCCAAAGGATTGCAGAGATAGGCAATCGCCGCGTCATTGCGCTTTTTTGGGGCGAAGAGCCATTGCTTGCCGCTGACCTTTCTCTTTGCTTGCCGTTTTCAAGGAGCGATCGGCGTTCGGTTTCGGGTAGGAGCGACGGGTTCTACGTTGAAATGACGGACGGTTGTGAAAGGGTTGAGAAACTCAAATCGCGCCTGGCGATCCTCCGCCGCATCCGACGGTTGTGGAAACGCTCGATGTAGTCAAACGCATCGGGCTTTGCCACGATTTCATCAGGAAGATGCTACAGGAACAAAAGAAACCCCATCTTTTGCGAGTGACTCCACGCGAACCAAAAGCTTCGTGCCGCTGCGCAGATTGGTAGCTATACAGGCCTACCGTGTTTTTGTTGCCTTCGGTACTGACCGCTGCGTCGCCCTACGCTTCCCTCGCATCTTGGCTAGCTTGTTTCCGACTACAGCCTTCAGTTCCTCCACTGGTTCTGGAACCAATGAAGGTTGCATGCTCTGGATCTTGAAGAAATTCTTGCGCGCGCTTGCGAGCTCGAAACCATAGTCCAAGGACTTGATGGCAGTACCTCCCAGCAGCAATCCAACCAATACCATCACCACCAGCACTGCACCTGAGGGCGTACCAAAGCCTCGATAGCTCAACCAAAGTATCAGCATCGCGGCTGGTGCCAATAGGAAATACATCCCAAATGCCGCCATGATGTTGAACATCGCGGATAGCGCCTTTTCGTGGCGCCTGTTCCTCCATCGAACAAAACCATCGTCAAGCTGAAAGAATCCCGTTGAGAAGCTCAGGGCCCACAGGGTATCCGCGGCCTGGGAGTTCGAAGCTACGTTGATGACAATCCGCGCCGGCAGGAACTCGCGGCAGTAGTGACGAATCAATACCTCACACCAGAGTGGATCGCGCTTTGCGCGTTCGAAGTCCCAAAGCTGCAGGAACTCTTGCCGTGCTTTGGCTCGGTCGCCGTTGAGCGAGTAAAGACCTTTGAAAGCCAAAAATAGCAGCAAGGCCAAGACGACAATAATTTCGCCAGCCGTCCTGTGTCCAAAGCTTCCTGCCAACTTGAGTACAAGCTCCTGCACCTGCCCTCCCTCGCCTTCACTGGCTGCACTTTGAATGGATCATAGCCGGGTTCTCCGGCTGTTTGATCGCAGCAGTCTTCTTCCGACTACAGTTTGGTCGCGTGCGCCCGAATTAGTTACGAGCGCGGTAATGCTCCACCCATTCCACGGACTGCGAGATGCCGCCGAATGGGAAGATATGCAGGCTCACGCTTCCATGTGCTTCCGTCAGCCCGCTGGACAGGCGATCAACAAACTGATCCGGCCCGGCTGTGCCAAACAGCTTGCCGATCGAAATGCCGTACTTGGACCAGATCGACGCGCTAGCGCTGACGCCGCACATCGCCGCATAGCGTGCGAGCACCGCAATACCTGCTGGACCGGGCACGCCCACACACACCGGGTACTCGATGCCGCGCTCGCGCAGTGCCGAAAGCCAGGTCAGTACGATATCGGCATCAAACCCGAACTGGGTGACGATCAGCGGCGTCATGCCTCGGTTTTCGATGCTGCGGCACTTGCGCTCAAGCATTTCCCAACGCTCGCTTTCACTCATCACCGGGTGCCCTTCAGGATGCCCGGCCACTCCAACGAGTTTGATGCCTGAGTGTTCGAGTACGCCCGTTTCAATCAATGATGCGCTATCCGCAAACGGACCTTTGGGGGTTGGTGAGTCTCCGGCAATCACAAAGCAACGCTCGACACCGGCCTCATCAACCGCACGAGCGATGAACGACTCCAGCTCAGCGAGCGAGGCAATGCGCCTTGCCGGTACATGCAACATGGGTTCAAAGCCCAATCCACGAACTTTCGCAGCTGCAGCCAACCGGGCTGCGTTGTCTTCACCCGGCAGGTAGGGAATGAAAACAGTCGAGCCGGGTGCGATCCAGGCTGCTGCTGCGGTCAGCGCTGGAATAGCTTTGGGGCTCACCTCCAAGGAGTAACCAGCAGTGATGTCGTTCGCGTACATGGGCATATCGTGATGATTCAAGGGTCTTACCGTAATGGCTTTCAAGTGAACGCTCCGCCGCGCTCTCTGATCGAGCGGACGAGGCGCCAGGCAGCAGCTTGCTCGTGGTGTTCGCCAAGCAGCGTCGGTGGTCTAGGTTCAACGACGTGGCTTGTCGTCAGCAGCCTTTCCAATGCTCGACGCAGCCACCGCGGTTGAGTGCCGTGCCAGCTCGATGAAGGCTCGCACGTAGTCGATGCTGGTGTCCGTCTCACGTGCACCGAGGAAGATCTGCTTGGCGATGCCGCGTGCACCAAGCCGCACCGGTACCACGTCCATCCTGCTTGCATACTCCTCCACCAGCCAGCGTGGCAGCGCGGCCACGCCGCGGCCACTGGCCACCATCTGCACCATGATGTCGGTGGTTTCGATGGCTTTGTGCCGTCTGGGGGTGATGCCCGCAGGCAACAGGAACTGGCTGTAGATATCCAAGCGCTCGATATCCACCGGATAACTGATCAATACCTCGCGGGTCAGCTGCTGCGGCTTCACGTACGCAACGGAAGCCAGTGGATGGTCCTTGGCTACCACCAGCACCTGCTCGTAGTCGAACACGGGCTCGAACTTCAGGCCCGGCTTGAACAAGGGATCAGGCGTGACCAGCAAGTCGATCTCGTAGCCGAACAGCGCCCCGATTCCGCCGAACTGGAACTTCTGCCGGACATCCACGTCCACGTCCGGCCACGCCGCCAGATAGGGCGACACCACCTTGAGTAGCCACTGGTAGCAGGGATGGCATTCCATGCCGATGCGCAGCTCGCCGCGCTCGCCCTGCGCGAACTGGCCCAGGCGCTCTTCGGCCAGGTCCAGTTGCGGCAACACCCGGTTGGCAACCGCGAGCAGGTACTGCCCGGATTGGGTAAGCCGCAGGCTGCGACCTTCACGCAACCAGATGTCGGTGCCCAGCTGCTGTTCGAGCTTGCGGATGCTGTGGCTCAGGGCTGACTGGGTCAGGTTCAACACGCCCGCTGCGGCCGTCAACGAGCCCTGCTTTTCGACCTGCTGGACGATGCTCAGATGGATGCGCTCAAGCATATGAATGAATTTTCTTCATGGAATGGTGAAATTAAACCATTTTACCTCATGGAAAACCGCAACTAGGATCGAACCTCACCAGCCGCTCCATTCAGCTGGCGACGATCCAGTCCCCCATGAAGGCAGAAATGACACACCCTCCCCCACTTCGCGTCGTCGCGGTTTCCGGCGGCCTGCAGCGCCCCTCCAAGGCCGGAGCTCTGGTCGAGCATCTGTCGAACCTGATTGCTGCCGAGGTCCACTGCGAAACCCAGCTCGTCGAGCTGGGCCAACTCGCCCCTCACCTTGCCGGTACGGTCAGGCGCAGTGAGCTGCCCGATACGGTGGAGCTCGGTCTGTCGGCAGTCGAGCAGGCTGATGTTCTGGTGGTGGCCACGCCGGTTTACCGCGGCTCGTACACGGGGCTGTTCAAACATTTCTTCGATTTTGTTGACCAGGATGCGCTGATCGACACGCCTGTTCTATTGGCCGCAACCGGCGGCAGTGAGCGCCATGCGCTGGTGATCGACCACCAGTTGCGACCACTTTTCAGCTTCTTCCAGGCACGCACGCTGCCGCTGGGCGTTTACGCCACCGACAGGGACTTCGCCGGTCACGTACTGGAGAACAACGATCTGATCCAACGCGCCCGGCTGGCAGTCGAACGGGCGTTGCCGGTGCTTGAGCTGACCCGCCGCGCGGCAACAAATCCACCCAGAACCATCGTCGCTGCCTGAAAGCGAACTCCCCCGCCGAATCAGCATGACGCTGTGCTGGCCTCTATCCGCAGAACCTACGGTAGCGCACTGCCATGAAAGACAACTTTGAATTCAGCATCAAGCGAATCTGCTTCGACGAAAACTACCAGCCGTTGGACAGTACGCGGCTGACAACCAACTTCGCCAATCTGGCCAGGGGCAGCAGCCGCCAGGAAAACCTGCGCAATACGCTGAAGATGATCGACAACCGATTCAACAGCCTTGCCGATTGGGACAATCCAATGGGCGACCGCTACGCCGTCGAGCTGGAAATAATTTCAGCCGAGATGGGTGTGTCCGGCGAAGGTCAGACAGAGGCCTTCCCGCTGATCGAGATACTGAAGACAACCATCGTTGACCGCCAGACCAAGGCGCGCATTGAAGGAATCGTAGGGAACAACTTCTCTTCCTATGTGCGTGACTACGATTTCAGCGTGTTGTTGCCGGACTACAACAGCAACCGCACCGCTTTTTCCGCACCGGATGACTTTGGTGACCTGCACGGAAAGCTGTTCAAGCATTTCGTGAACTCGCTTGCCTACAAGGAAAACTTCAACAAACTTCCAGTGATATGCATCAGCGCGTCCAGCAGCAAGATCTACCACCGCACTGCCAATCACCACCCGGCACTGGGCGTGGAGTACCTGCAGAACGAGCTGTCCTCAACCGATCAATACTTCGCAAAGATGGGAATGCAGGTCCGCTTCTTCATGCCGCCGGACAGCGTTGCGCCGTTGGCGTTCTATTTCTTCGGCGACCTGTTGGGCGACTACACCGATCTGGAGCTGATCGGCACCATCAGCACGATGGAGACCTTCCAGAAGATCTATCGGCCCGAGATCTACAACGCCAACTCTGCAGCGGGAAGTGTCTACCAGCCCAGCCTGAAGCATCAGGACTACTCCCTGACAAAGATTGTCTATGACCGTGAGGAACGCAGTCAGTTGGCGATCAAACAGGGACGCTTCACCGAAGAGAACTTCATCAAGCCTCACCGGCAAACGCTGGAACAGTGGGCCGCCGCCTGCGCGCTCTGATCACTCCAAGGAACTAGAAATAACCCGCCATGAAGAAATTGTTGCCCACCTCAACCGCTGGAAGTCTGCCCAAACCCGTTTGGCTTGCCGAACCCGAGAAACTCTGGTCACCGTGGAAGCTTCAGGACGAGGAGTTGCTTGAAGGCAAGCAGGACGCCCTGCGTCTTTCACTGCACGAGCAGTTGCAGGCGGGCATCGACATCGTCAGCGATGGCGAGCAGACCCGCCAGCACTTCGTCACCACCTTCATTGAACACCTCGACGGCGTTGACTTCGAGAAGCGCGAGACAGTGAGGATCCGCAACCGTTACGACGCCAGTGTGCCAACCGTCGTCGGCGCCGTCAGTCGGCAGAAGCCGGTGTTCGTCGAGGATGCCAAGTTCCTGCGTCAGCAGACCAAGCAGCCGATCAAATGGGCCTTACCCGGCCCGATGACGATGATCGATACGCTCTACGACGATCACTACAAGAGCCGCGAGAAGCTTGCCTGGGAATTCGCCAGGATCCTCAATCAGGAAGCCAAGGAGCTGGAGGCCGCCGGCGTCGATATCATCCAGTTCGACGAACCAGCCTTCAATGTCTTCTTTGACGAAGTGAATGATTGGGGTGTTGCTGCCCTTGAGCGGGCGATTGAGGGGCTCAAATGCGAGACTGCTGTGCATATCTGCTACGGCTACGGCATCAAGGCCAATACCGACTGGAAGAAGACCCTCGGCTCAGAGTGGCGGCAGTACGAAGAGTCCTTCCCGAAGCTGCAGCAGTCGAGCATCGACATCATTTCGCTGGAATGCCAGAACTCGCATGTGCCGATTGACCTGATCGAACTGGTACGTGGCAAGAAAGTAATGGTGGGCGCGATCGACGTGGCCAGCGACATCATCGAGACCGCCGAGGATGTAGCCAATACCCTGCGCAAGGCGCTGCAATTTGTGGACGCAGACAAGCTCTATCCGTCCACCAACTGCGGGATGGCACCGCTGCCTCGCCACGTGGCCAGAGGCAAGTTGCATGCACTCAGTGCGGGTGCGGAGATCGTTCGTCGCGAGCTGTTGGCCTGAGTTCTGTGGCCCGGGTGAGCATGCAGCGCGCCCGGGATTTGATTTCGATAGCCGCCAGAAGCGGGGGCCGGGTCTAGTCGAAATGTCGATTGGACCGTAGAAGCACTATCTTCCGCTGCAGCCGGCTATGAACCGCACGCACGCCGGTAGTGCATGGCGACTACGCCGTTAAGAAGTGGCGACGACGAGATCAGCTCCAGTCGTCGCGTATTGTTCAAGCCGCGCTGGTGCAGAGTTGGTCCGTGCCCGGCGATCCTGGGGTGGACGAGGAACTTGTACTCGTCGATCAGATCGAGCCTGTCCAGCTCGGTAGCGAGCATGCCGCTACCGAGAAGCACGCCGGCTGGGGTCGCATCCTTGAGTTTCTGCACGCTCGAGCGCAATTCGCCGACGATGTGGCGGCTGTTGGTCCACGGGAAGTCCGTTCGCTTGGACGACACCACGTACTTCGGCTTGGTCTCCAGCTTGAGCGCCCAGTCGCGCATCGCCGGTGTGGCCTCTTCGTCGCCACGAGCGACCGCCGGCCAATAGGCCTCCATCATCTCGTAGGTGGCACGCCCCCAAAGCATCGCTCCAGCCTCGTCCATCAGGCGACTGAAGAAAGCGTGGGTTTCGCCGTCGGCGACACCCTCTTTGTGGTCAACGCAGCCGTCCAGGGTGATGTTCAGGCTGAAGATCAGAAGTCCCATGCGAGCATCCTCAGAGTTGGGCGTTCCATTGGATTGCCACTTGTCGACGGGTGCCTAGCAGCAATGAACTGGTATCCATGCCGCGATCAGCCGGCGTATCCCGGCCATCTGCGTACGCCATGCAATGCAGCTCAGGGCACCACATTCGATTCTTTGCTTTGTTGGGGCGCGCAATTGTTGCCTTCTTCAACCCCCCACGTTCGCAGGATGTGTCTGTACTTTCGCCCCGCACTGCGCTGGCTCTGCTCTTTCAATCCTATCGTCACAAGACTCGGCTCACCCTTCGTGCTGGGACCTGTCAGCAGATTCGCCCCCTGGCCGACAAGTCTCTCTTCAAGCTGCACGCGCCGCCAAGCGGTGCCGTCTACCGACTGGTATTCGATATAGGGTGGTATCGGCCTATCCAGCGCATACCAGGTATCGCAATAATAGAACGTCGCCACGATCGACCATGTATTAGTTTCTGTGTTGTGATCGAGAAGAACCGGCACGTAGTTATCACGCCACTCGGGTGGCAACGTGAAACCATCTGGCATTTTGATGATTGAAATCGACATCTCGACCGGATCTCTCCAACCACCAGTCCCGCCAAGCTCCGAGTACGTCTCACCTCGCGCAGTCCGTGCAGCAACGATGACCTGCCCATCAGCGAGCCGTACTTCTTCGGACCATTTCACGCTTGCTCTGTCGCACCCGACAAGCGTAGATATGACCACCAACGCAAATGAGAAAGTTGTCCGTCGCGTGTGAGAAATACTTGTTGCAACTCGTTTGAATGAGAGCACGTTTTCCTCCTGCCTTGTCTTCTAGGGGGATTCAGTTGTCAATGACAACGCTGAAACCCGACCTTTCCAATCTGAGGCCAAACACCCGAGACAAGACAGATCTGCCGCCTCGAGTAGTGGCCGGGAACTGAAGGAGCTATCAGCTGGCACCTGCTTGCATCCAGCCAACCGACAAGGCGAGGATGATCTGTGCGCCGTAGTAGAGCGGCAACCCCCAGAGCTTATTGCTGGCAGCCGGAGCCACGAAACGGTTGCGAGCAACGGCGACGTCCGAGATTGCAAATATCACCGCACCAACTGCAAGCGTCCACATACCGGAAGTTACGCTTGCGGAAATCGCCAAGGCGCACATCGCAACAATAGCCGTCACGTATGCCGTAACGGCGAGGCGATAGAAGGATTTCAAATGGCGCCAAAGCCATGCAAGAACCGCGATCCCAAGAGAGCTCATGAGAACGAGCCCCAGGACCAACGCCGTAACATCTGTAGGCAGGGTCGCGAAAGCGACGGCAAAAATCAAATGAGCAAGCAGGAAACTGGCCAGACCAAGCAGGAACAGGCGGCTCTTCTGGGACAAAAGGAATACATCCCCCACCCAACTGAGTCCGAGTGCCATCAGGATCAATTGGCCATAGGCTGATGCTGTCGCGTTGAGTTGAAGCGCCAAAGCCAGGAATGCCGTACTGGCGACAATTTTCAGTATGGCCTTGCCTATCCTCCAGCCGCGGTACTCGCTGAGTACCAGCGCGGCACAAGCGATAAGACAAACGCTGATTGTGAAGCTAATTCCGGTCACCATGGTGATCTGCGTTCTCCAAAACGCTGTAATGATGTTGATCTATTGGGGGCCTGGGTAACTGTCGGCCGCGATCACAGCGACCACCGGCCAAGCTGGAACGCCAAACCGCCCGTCGCTGCAAGATTGCCTTGGCCAGTGCCTCGTAGGCAACAAGGTCGATTTTGATTGGGCCGAACGGGATTACTGTGTTGCGACGCCGCCCTGATTTGACCATCACATGCTTGAGCTATTCTTCGACCAGAGAAGCACGCTCCAGAACTCCACATCGCTCAGCCAAGCCGCCAGGTCGCCGCCCGCATGTCCAGAGTCGATCCAACTTCTGTTGATGAAACGCCGCCAGGGGTCGCCGCCCGGCGAACAATCCGCTGGTGCAAGGGTGAGCGGAGCCAGATCGTCGACAGCGTCGCCGAGGAAGTCCCGGTTGCGATGCGCTACAACGATGTACCCTTTTCCGTAATGATGGCCACACCATCAGACTTGGAAGACTTGGCACTTGGCTTTTCACTGACCGAAGGCCTGATTGCGGATACCTCCGAGTTGATCGGTATCGAAGTAAGCCCCTGCATCGAAGGCATCGAGATCCATATGCAGGTGACCAGCATGGCGCCGGCAGCTTCCCTGTCAGCCACCTCGACCCGGACGCTACCCGGGCGCAGCGGATGTGGTTTGTGCGGCGCACGACTGCTGGAGGACGTCCTGCGGCTGACACCGCCGATTGAAAGAAGCTCGACATTTCCTGTGGCTTCATTGCGGTTGGCGCTGTCATCTCTTCCCAGAATGCAGCCGATGAACCTGGCCACCGGTTCCACCCATGCGGCGGCCTGGGTGGATCCGGACGGTCGAATCACGCACGTTCGAGAGGATGTGGGACGGCACAACGCGCTGGACAAGCTGATCGGCGGCCTGCGTCGAGGGTCCGTATCGACCGAAGCAGGCCTTGTTCTCATATCGAGTCGGGCCAGTTATGAAATGGTGAGCAAGGCGGCGCACGCTGGCATCGCTGTTGTTGCAGCAGTTTCTGCGCCGACGGCACTTGCCATTGACCTGGCGAACGCGGCGGGCATCTGCCTGATCGGCTTCGCCCGGCGTGATCGATTCAACGTGTATTCGCATCCCGAGCGATTGCTTGGATTTGAATAGGGTTGGTGATGCCGAAGAAAAAACAGGCAGAACGATGGCAGAACGTCCCTGTTCGGAAATCACATGAAAACAACATTCGCACGCTCAGTGTTGCAGGCGTATCTGGAAGTGTCGCGTTGCCTGGGATGAAATCCTGGTGCCACCGTTTGTGAGATTCGCTCGATGATCACTTCGTCTCGACTCAGTTCTACAGTACTGGCGAAAATCAGACGTTCCATAGCCGCATCGCAAGTAACACAGACGGATCGTCCTCGTCGGGCACCGGTTTCAGGCTCGCCCTCCCCTGCTTTGATGTGCCCATATGAGAGTGAGGCATCAAAATGACTGAGAAAGACATCCCCGGCATCCGCAAATACGATGCTCCGGCAGGCGGCTGGGGAGCACTCAGGGCGACTGCGAAGGCGATCAGTGAACAGATGGCGGCCCCGGAAGCTGCAATAACGCTGTTCAGGACCAACAAGCCGGAAGGCTTCGATTGCCCTGGCTGTGCCTGGCCCGACCGCCACCATACCTCGACCTTCCAGTTCTGCGAGAACGGCGCAAAGGCCGTGACCTGGGAGGCCACCAAGAAGCGAGTCACTCCGGAGTTCTTGGCATCCAATACCGTTTCCTCGCTGCTGGAAATGACGGATTTCCAGTTGGAGGATCAAGGGCGCCTGACCCATCCCTTGGCCTACAACCCAGAGAAGGACATCTATGAGGCGGTGGAGTGGGATGAGGCGCTCAGCCGGATGGGGCAGATCCTGCGCGACCAGCCAGACCCGAACATGGTCGAGTTCTACACCTCCGGGCGCGCCTCCAATGAGGCTGCATTCCTCTACCAGATCTTCGCCCGTGAATACGGAACGAACAATTTCCCCGACTGCTCCAATATGTGCCACGAGGCCACCAGCGTTGGTCTGCCGTCGTCCATAGGTATCGGCAAGGGTACCGTCTCGCTGGATGATTTCGACGCCTGCGAGCTGATCATTTCCATCGGGCACAACCCGGGAACCAATCACCCCCGCATGATGGGAACGCTGCACGAAGTCGCACGCCGCGGCGCCCCCATCATCGTGCTCAATCCGCTGCGGGAACGCGCCCTGGAGCGCTTCGCTGATCCGCAGGACGCACTGGAGATGGCAACACTTGGGGCAACGGAGATTGCCTCTTCCTACCTGCAGCCGCGCATAGGCGGCGACGCCGCAGCACTGAAAGGCATCATGAAGGCCCTGCTGGAGATGGATGCCGACCAAGGTAGAGCTGCCGGCATTCTTGACCATCAGTTCATTGACGAACATACCAATGGGTTCGACGCCTTGGCCGAAGACCTGCGTGCGGCAAGCTGGGAAGGAATCGTTTCGGAATCGGGCTTGCCTGAGGACGATCTGCGCAAGGTCGCCCAGGCCTATGCCAAGTCCAACGCAACCATCGTCACCTACGGCATGGGCATCACCCAGCACAGCACGGGCACCAGGAACGTCCAGCAGATTGCCAACCTGCTGCTACTGCGCGGCAACTTTGGCAAGCCCGGTGCAGGCATCTGCCCACTCCGCGGGCACTCCAACGTCCAGGGCGATCGCAGTGTCGGCATCACCGAGAAGCCCAGCGCAGAGATGATCGATCGGATCGAAAAGCGGTTCGGATTCCGCGCCCCAAGTCCGCATGGTCACGACGCGGTTGCTGCCATGCAGGCCATCATTGATGGCCGCTCGACCGTGCTCATCTGCCTTGGCGGAAATCTTGCAGTCGCGCTCCCCGATGGCGAAGCCTGTTTCGCAGGCATGCGTAGCCTGGAGATGTCGGTACACATTGCGACCAAGCTCAATCGTAGTCATCTGCTGGTCTGCAAGAACACGTTCATCCTGCCCTGTCTCGGCCGTACCGAGCTGGACATCCAAGCCACCGGGCCGCAGGCAGTCACCGTGGAAGATTCGATGTCGATGGTGCATGCATCGCGGGGCAAGCTGAAACCAGCGTCTGAACAGTTGCGCTCGGAGCCGGCAATTGTTGCCGGCATCGCCAGCGCGACCCTGCCTTCCAGTCGCGTGCAATGGATGGAGATGGTGGCTGACTATGATGTGATACGTGAAGCGATCGAAGCGGTGTTCCCCGATTTCTCGGAATACAACGCCAGGATACGGATTCCCGGCGGCTTCCGACTGCCGTTGCCGCCTACGGAACGTATCTGGCGCACAGCGTCGGGAAAAGCGGAGTTCCTACGCTTCTCGGGATTGGCTGAAGACCCAAAACCCGTCGACAAGGCGGTGCTGAAGCTGGCCACCATCCGCAGCCACGATCAGTACAACACCACGATCTACAGCCTGGATGATCGCTACCGTGGTGTCTTCGGTCGCCGTGATGTCGTGTTCATGAACGAAGCGGACATGAGCGAGCGCGGGATCCAGCAGGGAGATCGGATTCGTATAAGGACGGCGCTGGACAACGAAGGCGACAGGATTCTTGAGAACGTCATTGCAGTGAGTTACCAGATTTCCCGTGGGTCGGTGGCGACGTATTACCCGGAGGGCAACTGCCTTATCCCACTGAGCTATATCGATCCGGCGAGTGGCACCCCTTCCTACAAGTCAGTACCGGTGCATATCAGCTTGGCCTAGTCGTATGACCGGTCCGCTCGTCACTGCGGAGCCGGTGGATGCTCAGGTCAACAACTGCCAGCGTTGGCATATTCGCGATCGATGTTCACCGCGACAGGCCGCTCCCTATTGCGAGCCCCTCGCCGCTTCACATCGATACGCCAATGATCACACTGGATGCATTGAACAGCACCACCGCCGGGCCGCCCTCCTCCAGCTCCAGCGCGGCTGTCCCGGCTCGCGTGATGACGGCTACAACACTGCGCCGTGGCCGACATCCACCACCACTTCGTCGTTGACGGCGCCTTCGGTGATGCGCGTTACCGTGTCATTGAACTGATTGCGTGCCGAGCACCGCGTGCCTCGGCCCTGCGCTAGTGGCACCGACGATGCTTCGATCAGTGCATAGGCAGGCACGCCAAGCTCCTGCCCCAGCAATCCCTTGCAGCCGTGGGTGTTGGTCGCCACGACGGTCAACCCAGGCGCGACTCAAATCGGCACTTCGTCGTTCAAAGCACCGGTGGCCACGGCACTGATCCTCCCGTGGAATTGATTGCGCGCACTCGCGATCTTTCCGATCCTCCGAATCAACTTTCGCCAAGCAGAGTAACTGTCAAGTCCGGGTCGATGCATGATAGTCCCCGCTCATGTCGTGCGCTGCAGACCATCGCTCGGTGCGTAGACCATTTTCGGTCAGGCGGCCAGGCGGCTCGGCGCTACATACTTTCAAGGCCTGCTTCCCGACAACGTCTGTAGAGCGAAGAAAGGTCGGTCCCCGGACTTTTTCTAGCGCCTTGCCTCTGCGCGCGCACATCACCTGGATGCTTGGCATGACCTGGTGGGGCACCCTCGCGTGGAACACCAAGCTCTGCACTACGTCCTCCGCGCGCAGCCGCCCGGCACAGGCAGCGCAGCGCCTGATCTGCCAATCATTCTGCCAGCCAACAACCAACGCTCATCGGGCCAAGTGACGAATGCCGTTGTCCCGATAGCCGTCCGCAGCGCTGCGCTCTTACGTTTCATTCGGAACAGCAAGCTTTCACCAACAAAAGACGCTACTTGAACCTGAGCAGTGCCTGCACGTCCCAGCGTTGGCAGATAGGACCAACTGCCAAAGGCGCTGCTCGCGAAACCTGCGACAGTCCAGACATTCTTGGCCAGCACCTTGACCGCCCAAACCTGCGCTGCACGAGTCGCTCTCAGCGTTGACGGCAACTCAAGGATCCGGTGTCGGCATGAATTCGAATCATGTGCAGCGCCTTTCTCTGAGCATGCTCGGCCCCATAGGACAATCGCTACGGAAGTTGGCACAACACAGGAGAGCACGGAAGCACATGAAGCAAGGAACCTGTCATCTACGAGGCACGGACATCGCCGCGCGCGGCGCCCGCCTGAGCTATGCCATGCGCCATCGGGGATTCAACAAATTGAGCGTTCTGGCATACCGCCTCGGCGTCACGGAGAGTGCGGTCAGTCGATGGCGTGCCCAAGGGAACATGACCATCAGCAATGTCATCGCGTTGTGTGACGTACTCGATGTATCAGCGGACTGGCTTCTGCTTGGCCGAGGCGCAATGGAATTCCGCATGACGGAGCCAGTGGAGGAAGACAGCTTTCAACCTTGGTTGCACCAACTCCCGCCAGATGTTCGCAAGCTGATGATCGAGCTCGTGCACCATCTGGTTCATCAGCCTGGAGCACGACGCAAGATCACTTGAGCTGAGCGCAAGCGCTCCCCGTTGAGATTCACACCTACGGAAAACATTATCGCCCCGATGCTGCTTTGTTAACTGTTGCCGTCTTCGCCTCAACCAACTGAGTGCGAACGGTATACCGCCAGCGGGGGAATGGATGAACCTTGTAGACGAGCTGCACCGGACTGTGCGCTTGAAACCACAGATGTGCCATGTCGGCACCAACCAATCGCCGCTCTTACGGGAGACCTACGCCGATGCGTGCGGCTACATCTCCGCCAACTTCGCCAACCCTCTTCTCGATCCGGGGACACTGGCACTGGAGTTGCGCTGCTCCCGGGCCACCCTCTATCGCGCCTTCGTGGCGAACCACATCTCTGTCGCCGCGCACATCCAGCGCACCCGCTTCCAGAACGTGCTCGCCTTGTTCGCACGGTCGCCTCCACGCATACCGATCAGCACGATCGCCGCGAACTGCGGCTTCGAATGCCTGCGACATTTCAGTCGCCGTTTCAAGCAGGTATATGGAGTGACGCCGGGGGCATGCAGGGATGCACTTCGATCCATTCACGTCGTGCACCCGTCGCGCGCTCTACCTGCGGCTCCCGACGGCATGCAGGCAACGAGGGTGTTGGTACGGGACGTCCCTGATTGATCCACCCCGCCATGGTGGCGCGACCCCTGCGGTTTCAGCATCGATCCTGCGTCAACCACCAACGAGGAAATTGATATGAAACTGAGCGAATACATCTCTGGACTCTCCTACGACCCGAGGATACTGCTGAGCGTCGTCGAGGACGGCGCCACCCAGGCGTTGCCGGTAAAGGAACGAACCACGCAATCAAACGCGGTCGTGATTTGTACCAAGACCAAGACCAGCTTGAAAAAGAACCTATCGGAGGTCGCGATCATGAGCCCGGCGGCTGGCGTGGTATTTCCGGGTGCGCTGATCCTCGCCGACGAGGACCTGATGGAAGGCAGGCCCACCCCGCTGGCCGCCCTTGAGCGCAGGGAATGCACTCTGTCCATCGACCTGCCCGGGCTGAAGGATGCGCATCGCAAAGTGATGCCCAGTGGCTCTTCGGTCCAAAAGTACGTCAACGATGTGCTCGAAAGCTGGAACAACGATCCCAAGAGCCAAGGCTACGTCAACGCCGCGCGCTCCTTCATGCAGGTCACCCAGGCTTTCTCTTCCGAACAGACCGCGCTTGACCTGGGATTCCATTCCAAGTGGGCAAGCGGCAACATCGCTTCGCAGTTCAGTGCGGTGAGCAATACGGAGAAGTCCGTTGTCGTGGCCTATTTCAAACAGGTCTTCTACACCGTGACGATGGACAGCCCGGAAGGTGCAGCCAACGTTTTCGCCGACTCCGTGACCACCGATCAGGCACGGGAGTGCTTTGGCAACGAGCACCCACCGGCCTACGTCCGCAGCGTCGATTACGGCCGGATCCTGATGGTGAAGATGGAGACCTCGGTCGTCGATAGTTCGATCAACCTGAAGGGCGCGTTTGAGCAGGCGACGTCCGGTGGTGTGACAGTCGGCAGCGACCTTTCGCAGAAGTACCAGTCCATCATCAAGAACTCGACCTTCAGTGCGGTCGCCATTGGTGGCGGCGCCGAGACGCCGCTGGCGGTGTTCACAGGCAATTCCGACGAGGCGATGAAAGGCTTGCGCGACTATATCCAGAAGGGTGCCACCTACCGCAGGGACAACCCCGGCCTGCCGGTGGCGTACCAGGTTGCCTTCCTCAAGGACAACCGCTTCGCGATGATCGGGTTTCCCACCGAGTACACCGAGACACAATGCGTTCGCTACCCGAACGGATTCGTCAGGTTCGAGAACAAGGGTGCCTACATTGCCAAAGCCGAGGTCACCTGGCGCGAGACCGATGCCAGTGGCAACCCGGTCGTAGACCGCAAGTGGGAGTCCGGCAACAAGACGGCCGGATGGAACCAGACCGTCGATGTTCCTGGTGATGCGCAGGGGTTGCGCCTGAAAGCCTGGTGCAAGACCGGGCTGTTATGGGACCCGTGGGGCGAGATCATGAACGTTGCCCTCGAGGGGCCCAGCAACAAGACCTACCGGTTCAAGGGCACGACCCTGATCGGCCGCGGCTACGACGTGATCTGAAACCAAACGCCTGCAGGGAGACCAACCATGAGTGTGAACATTTCTCGGCTGATCGTCTTTGGCGACAGCATGTCAGACATCGGGGTCAAGCGGAAGACGGTCACCGGCGCCATTGCGTCGTTGTTCGGCCTGATGCGGACCAACCAGGTAAACCGCTACAGCGACAATCGCAACTGGACGGATTTCATCTGGGAGTGGGCTGGAGGTCAACCACTGATTCGCGTGGACAAGAACACCTCTGAAACAGCGGCGCAGCCGCACCTTACCTGGAACCCAGCAAGCGCCGCCGGCTCCCCCGCGAACAGTCCGCTTGCCTATGCCAACTATGCTGAAGGCGGCTCGATGGGAGGTTCCGATCGGTGGGCGGCAGGGCTTGGCACGTTCCGCGAGCAGGCGGACAGGTACATCAACGACCTGCATCTTCATGGCCCGCCGCCCGGCAACGGTCTCTATCTGATCTGGTTTGGGCTCAACGATCTGGTCACCAACGAGCGCGACCCCACCGACATGAAAGCAGTCGCGCTGCAGATGAGCCAGATCTGTCAGGACATCATCGCGGTGGACAGCAGTGCCGCGTTTCTCTTTGGAAACCTGCCCAACCCACAAAGTGCGGTGCGCTACCTCGGGCAGGAGGCAACGGACAAGGTCCTTGGTTTTAACGAAGGATCGCTGAATTTTGGCAACGAGCTCGCTGCCGAGATCAATGCCAACTTCCGCAACAACCGGGCCGGGATCGTCGATCTCTACACCCCGATGGAGCATGTCTGCACGAACCTCGACGGTTATGGTCTTCTGCGCAAGGCCCAGCCTAAAGGCGTCCAGGTGCGGTACGGTGCACCGCCAACCGATCCCACCATTGCGTTCTCCACAACCACCAGTGACGGCGCCCATCCAACCGAAGAGGTATACAGGTTGATCGCACAGATCTGGGCGGATGCGATCCGCAAGCACTTCGTGCTGGGCCGGCTCAACACGAACAACGAAGCCAAGTTCGCGGTTCGCGGGACGCAGTAACCCAATGGGCGCGGGCCCCAGCGTGGGCCCGCGCCGCTCATTGGCCTGTTAGTGGGTAGTCCACGGCGCCGTCTCGCGAGACTCCCAGCGCGCAACTCGGTGCTTCCGTGCCGGTCCAAGCTGCGAAAGCTGCATCAACGTGCTGGTGCCGGGCGCCGGATCCTGCGGCATGTGCCTTGGCAGCCTGTGCGGCTCAGGCTGCGGCAATGGCTGCCATCAACAACACTGTGCGCGTGACGGGCATAGGGACCTGCATCCCTGGACGTGGCGGCGGTGGTCAGCAAGCTAGCACTGCAGCTGACGCCCCACCTCTCCCAGAAGTCTTTCAAATGGACTTGCCGCTATCCCGCTTTGCTCAGCCCGCTGCCCCGCCCCGCTCTGCCGGTTCAACAGCGGCGCTTCAGGCACCTGAAGGCGTTCTCGTCGGCCAAACTCCCGTTCTTCGGGCCTTCAACATGGCCGAATTGGTGATTTGCCCACCCACAACGACTCGGATTGGCGCCAACCCCCTGATATCTGGGACAATTGCCGCCGACCGGGCGTTCCCGGTCCGCTACAGCATGGACCCGCATCGAGGCGGTCATCGCTCTGCTGTCCATTCAAGGCTTGCTGCCGCTATTCCGGATCGTCATTTGAACGCCATCGATACCCCCGTTGCCCCTGCCCTGCCCTTGGCCGATCGCCTGCGCGAAGCGCTGGATCTGCTGGAGGCCATTGAAGCCGATCGCGGCATGCTTGATGCGCTGCCCGAAGCCGACCGCGTGCGCCTGCACCAGGTCGTGGCCAAGGTATTCCACCCCGAGCCGAAGGCGCGCCGGCAGATGCTCAAGAAGCAGGCCCGTGAACGCCACCAGGAAAAGGTTCGCAAGTCCGAGGCGTTGCTTGAGCAGACCGGTATCCGCGCCCTGCGCCGGAAGCCGGTGTTCAGCACCCCGAACTACTTCCCGCCACATGCAGCAGGCCTTCACGATGCCAGCAATGGTGAAGGCGCTGCGGCAACCGAAGAAGCCGTGCACTCGCCCGAGTTGCGCCATTGCTACGTGTGCAAGCAGAAGTTCACCCAGCTGCATCACTTCTACGACCAGATGTGCCCGGCCTGTGCCGACTTGAACTACATCAAGCGCACCGAGACCGCGGACCTGCGTGGACGCGTAGCGCTGCTGACCGGCGGCCGGGTCAAGATCGGCTATCAGGCCGGTTTGAAGCTGCTGCGCGCAGGCGCCGAACTGATCGTCACCACCCGCTTCCCGCGCGACTCGGCGGCACGTTATGCCGAAGAGCCCGATTTCGCCGTATGGGGCCATCGCCTGCAGGTATACGGGCTGGATCTGCGCCATACGCCGAGCGTGGAAGCGTTCTGCAGCGAGCTGCTGGCCACGCGTACGCGCCTGGACTTCATCATCAACAACGCCTGCCAGACCGTGCGCCGCCCGCCGCAGTTCTATGCACACATGATGGCCGGGGAAACCGCTGCGGTGCAGAGCCTGCCGGAAACCATCCGCAAGCTGATCGGCAACTACGAAGGGCTGCGCAGTGCCGACCTGTTGCCGATCGCGGCGGCCGCACTGCCGTCGCCGGACGCTGTTGGCAAGGACGGCCTGACCCGCGCTGCCGAACTGTCGCAGGTGCCGCTGCTGGCCGACGAACTATTGGGCCAACGCCATCTGTTCCCCGATGGCCGCCTGGATCAGGACCTGCAGCAGGTGGACCTGCGCGACAGCAATTCCTGGCGCCTGCGCATGGCCGAAGTGCCGTCGGTGGAGCTGCTGGAAACCCAGCTGGTCAACGCCATCGCACCGTTCATCATCAATGCGCGCCTTAAGCCGCTGATGCTGGCCACACCAGAGCGCGACAAGCACATCGTCAATGTGTCGGCGATGGAGGGCCAGTTCTACCGCAACTTCAAGACCACCCGCCATCCGCATACCAATATGGCGAAGGCCGCGTTGAACATGATGACGCGTACCTCGGCGGCCGATTACCAGAACGACGGCATCCATATGAACAGCGTGGATACCGGCTGGGTGACCGACGAAGATCCGGCAGGCCTGGCAGCCCGCAAGGTGCAGGAAGAGCGCTTCCACCCGCCGTTGGACATCATTGATGGTGCCGCGCGCATCGTCGACCCGATCATCCACGGCTTCAACAGCGGCGAGCACGTCTGGGGCCAGTTCCTCAAGGACTATGCACCTACCGATTGGTGAGGTGGCAGGGGTTGATTGAAACGGTAGTTCTGGCCCCGCGAACAGGGGCAGAACCAGCGACGATTCAAAAGAACCCCGAGTACAGTGATGCGCCACTAAATCAGGTGTTGCAGCGTACTCAAATCCAGCATGGGTCCGCACCGACCAATGCTTACCCCTGTTTGACCAGATCTACCGCACTACCGATGGCCGGCCCCCCCCCGGCACCCGCTGGGGTAGTCGACAGCGCCCTCGCCTGGTCATAGGATTGCGCCACGACAGGGGGGTCTTTGATGAACACAGGGAATGCTGCGGGCATGCTGCTCGTGCTGGTGTTGTTGGCGGGCTGTGATTTTCTTGATCGCCCGCAGGAGCAGGAAAAGCAGGCAGGAAGCCTTGCCGGTGCGGATGCAGGCGAGGACGCTTCATCCCCGCCTGTCTCGCACGCTACTGATATCGACCCTGCCAGTAAAAGCGGCGCCGTTTCATCTGCTCCCACCAGCGCGTCGGCAACGCTAAACGATAACGCAGCGCCGACTGCAGAAAGCCGCCTGGTACCGTTCCAAGCCAACGCCGCTGCAGCGTCGCCTTCCGGGCCTACGGCCTGCGAAATGACAGGCCTGCCTGCAAAGTTCATCGTCTACGCCGCCGGTGCCTATTCCGGCCGCAAGCTGGACTACCAGATTGACCAAAGCGGCCATGAAGCGACCCAGATTGACGTCGCCGTCAACGAATCCAGCGCCCCCGTGGTGTTGATGCTTGGCGCTTACGAGCCCACAGTCTGGAATATTGGTTGGTCCGCACAGACGCGCATCGTTGGCGTGCTGGTCAGCGGTTATCACCGGCAAACCATTGCCGGCTTGCCGGCTTCGGTGCCGCGCTTGAACAGTAGTTACGACAACAAGGGCGCGTGCGGCTACTTTTATCTGAGCGAGAGCAGGCTTGATCAGATCAACCCGATCGCGCGACGGCTGTTTGGTCAGCCGGTGGCGCGGGCATTCATCGCCAACAACGGCTTCGTTACCGTAGGGACTGCGACCGGTACAGGGATGATGACCGATGCCAGCCAGTCTCCAGACCAGTTCCGCGACCGTAGCGCGCCGCTGGCCGGCGAAGCCGGCTTGCGTGATGCCGTTGCCAAGGGCTTGCTGCGTGAAGCGCGGTCCAGCGACGCGCAGGAATGGCAGGTCGCCTACGACGCCGCGAACAAAAAGGATGTCCCGCCCGTATCGGGTGCGAGCGACAATCGGCGTAGTCGGTCCTATCTGCATAACGGCTACGTCGTGCTGAAAGCGATGCACATTCCTGCGGGGCTGTACGGCGCCCACTCGGCTACCTTCATCGTGCCCTACGGTGTTCCGCGCCCCACCGGAAACCCGGGTCATTCGACGTTGCTGGACTACAATACGATGACCTGCGCCGGGGCCAGCTGCGGGATGGATTAGGAGTCTTACCGGGGTATTTCATGGAACGAAAACGCCAGGAACCAACATTCGGCAAGGCCGATCTGAGCGAGGTGGAAATCCGTCCACGGCACCGGCATGCGGCGCGAACTTCCGCCAATCCCCTGCCTTCGGACGAGTCCAGATTCTGGTTGCGGGCGATCATCCTGGTCGTCGCAGCCGTGCTGATCGCCATGGGTTTGATCGAGTGGAATGCAAGACGGCAGGTGGCTGCGTTGGAGCGCGCACTGACTCCCACGCCCGAGCAGCAGGCGAAAATTGAAGCCGAATTGAAGCAACTGGAACGGCAGATGGCAGCCGCAGACAGCGTTGGCGCAGCGGAAGCCGCTCGGCTGCGGCAACTACTTTGGGAACAATCCCGTCCTGCCCCACTTCGCGCTGGGCAACGCTGCATCCAAGGGCGTCGACTGGAACGCATTGAAGGCGGATGGCGCGACCTTCCCAAGGAGCCCTGCTGACAGGGTGCCCCGCGCGCAGGCTCTGCGTTGCGGGTAGGATCGGCCTATGAAGTCTCTTCTTGAACGCACCCTGGTGCTGCCACGCGAGTTCTATCGCAGGCACCCCACTGTGGTGGCGCCGGAGCTGCTCAACAAGATCCTGCTACATGATGACGGCCGCTGTGCGCGCATCGTTGAAGTGGAGGCCTACGCCGGCAGCGAAGATCCCGCGGCTCACTCGTTCCGCGGCAAGACCGCGCGCAACGCGACAATGTTCGGCCCGCCGGGGCATCTGTATGTCTACTTCACCTATGGCATGCACTGGGGAAGCAATGCAGTCTGCGGCGAGGTCGGTGAAGGTGTCGGCGTGCTGCTCAGGGCAGCGCAACCCCTGAACAAATTGGATCTCATGTATCAGGCCAGGCCTGCTGCAAAGCGCCCGATCGATCTGGCCAATGGCCCCGGCAAGCTTTCCCAAGCATTCGGAATCAACCGCGCGCATGACGGCGCGGATCTGGTGAGCGGTGATCGTGGCATCCGGATTGTGTCCGATGGCACCCCTCCCCCTGCTGCACCGGTGATAGGTCCTCGGGTCGGGATATCCAAAGCCGTGGATCTGCCATGGCGCTGGTCCGTACCGGATCAGCCCTATACCTCCAGAAAGTAGCAGCAGGCTACGAACCCAGGGCTGTTGTGGTAACGAGTCCTCGTGTTTGTGAGCGCGGCGCGCCAGTAGCGCTGGGGAGCATCATGGGCGCCATTCTCTAGGGCACTTTTTCCATACGCGTTGTGGCCTCCCCTCGGTCATGGGGCCGGCGGCGAGCCTGTGTTCTTGGCAACCCGCACAGCACTCATCCCGGCGTATGGAACACATCCGCGTGCAGATCACCCGACCGCAGACCATTGGCCTTTGTAATCTGGATCGCCGCTTCAATCATTCCCGGTGGTCCAGCGCAGTACGCTTTCCAGCCATCAAGATCGTGTAGATCTTCGGCAACAGCATCTGCGACCAGCCCGGTCCGCCAAATGCTTTCCCCGGAGACACCGGACAGCACGGGAGTAAATGTCAGATTGGAATGCTGCCGCGTCAAATTCTGGAAATGCTCAACGAGATAAAGATCTCTGTCGCTTCGTGCGCCAAAGTAGATATGTATTGGCTGGCGCATACCACTCGCAATTGCTGCCTCAACGATGCATTTGATCGGAGCAAGGCCCGAACCGCCCGCGATGCATAGCATTGGCCCAACGTGCTGTTCGCGCAGGAACGAAGATCCAAATGGACCTTCAACAAGCACCGAGGCACCAGGCTTCAGTTGCGCATGGATGTGTTCACTCGCTGCGCCACCAGGTACTCGGCGAATATGGAACTCCAGCGCGTGAGTTCCGGAGGGGCTGGCAAAGGAATAGTCGCGGGTAGGTGCGCCCGGAAATGTGAGCCGAGCATACTGGCCGGCAGCAAAGGTCAGCGGCTCGCCCTCTTCGTTGGCGACCTTGATGCGGTTGATGTCGTGTGTGGCCGTGTCGATCGCCGTCACCTTGCAGTTCAGGCGACGGAACGGATTGGGAACTACCTGATCTTCATCAAGCCAGCTGGCTATCCCATCCGTTGTTGGAATGGCGCAACACGCCAGAATCAATCCTTGAGATTTTTCCGCTTCTGTCAGCGCAAAGCGACTGTGTTCAAGGTATTCAACCTCACCGCTTACGAGGCGGGTTTTGCAGGACCCGCAGCGGCCGGAACGGCATCCGTGTGGATAGGCGATCCCATTGGCGAGCGCGGCGTCCAGAAGGGTGACACCTGCCGGCACCGCGATGCTGACCCCAGCCTGCAATATTTCTACGTGTATCGTCATGTCCGCTACTCAGGCAGTGTTGGATAGGCCAAGCGCCTCGACCAAGCCTGGTTTTTGCGACGCAAAGGTGCCGTAGAAAACGCGCTCGCCGACCAAAGTGATCGGCGCGACGCGCACGCCGGTGCGGGCCTTGGCCTCGTCCCTGATTGCAGGGTCGGTCAGATCACGCTCTTCAAACACTACCCCTACTCGGTTGAGCCAGTCCTTCAGCATTCGGCAATCGGGGCAAGTCGGTGTTGTGTAGACGATTACGTGCCGGCTGGATGCATTGCTCATGACGGTGTCCTCAGCGTTGTATTGGTGCCTGCTCAAGCCGCGCTTCGTTTCAAAACGTAGCTGGCCCGCTTGGGGTGCGACAGGTGATTCGAACGATTGGATTCCGTTCCAGGAACCGCATTACTGAGCGCGTCGTCCTTTGATTCCTCGTGTTGGCGCGAAGTCTAAAGATTGCCGCCGTTGGAAGGTCAAGGGGGTTTGAACAACTTTTCCACCGCGCATCCGAGCGGAAGCGCAAAACATCAGCCGGTAGATACCGCGCTGCAGTGACCGGCGTCGGTGTGCGGCCAGCCGGAGCGGCTTTGGGCCGCAGCTTGGTATTGGCGCTCGATCGCTGCCTGACAAACAACGCGGCGAGGCAGCTTGGCTATCTATACGGGCAGAGCTTTCGTTGGCGCCTGCAGCCGCCAACGAAAGCAACAGTTTTGAATCAAGACTATCCGTCTTCGCGCTGAGCTTCGCTCTGCACCCATGACAGAAAAGCGGCGATTGCCGGCTTCTCATCCGCGCCGGGAAGGGTCACGGCGTAGTAGGCAAACGCGGTTGGCCACGGCCGGTCCAACGCAATTGCCAATCGGCCGCTCGCCGCTTCGGCCTGCACATACACATCGCGTACCAAGGCAATGCCCTGCCCCGCCTCTGCTGCGCGGATCAACAGCACATCATCATCGAACGCAGCGCCTCGTTCGATGCGCGGATCGTCCGCAACACCCAAAGCCTTGTACCAAAGCCGCCAATCACTGCGATCGGAGTCCTGCAGCAATGGGTACCTGAGGCAATCGCTTGGCTTGCGGATTGGTTTGCCACCAGCCAGCAAGCCAGGACTCGCTACTGGCAGGAACACCGGCGAAGCCAGGTGCCGTGAAACCAGTCCCGGGTACTCGCCAAGACCATGCCGAATCGCGATGTCGATAGGATCGCGGCGCAGATCGACCAAGGCAGATGAGGCTTCAACCCGCACCTCGATATCGGGATGCTTGTCGGTAAAGCGACCCAGTCGCGGTACCAGCCAGGACGCAGCAAAGCCAGGCACCGTGCTGATGGTCAATGTCTGCCGCCCATTTATCGCCTCCAGTACAGCCATGCTGTCCTGGATGGTGTCGAAGGCGCGAAGCAACGCCGGATACACCTGCGCACCCGCAGGACTGAGCGCAACACCGTGGCGATTGCGGGTGAACAGCGTGACACCCGTGCGATCACTTAACAGTTTCAACTGTTGGCTCACCGCCCCCGGTGTAACGCCCATGACCTCGGCAGCAGCCTTGAGGCTGCCGTGCCGACCGGTCTCGACAAATGCGCGCAATGCCAGCAACGGTAGGACGGCACCCATGGATTCAATTTCCCGGTCTTTCAAGCTTGGAAGCGAAGGTGTTTGAAGCGAGCCAATGCCCGTCCATTCACCTCAGCCTGGATCATTTCTAGAAGTGAGAATAGCTGAATTTAGAATCGCGCAGCGCGACAAGCGGCGCGGGAATGGTAAGCAACCGCTGTGCACCAGTTCGTCTGCAACGTTCCTGGCATCAGTATTAGCTTGAATATGCGCTACATTTGCTCATTGCGTAGCTGATAGGAAGCACCGGGAGGTAGCTCATCCAGCCTGCCGCGCCTCATACCTGAACTGCACAACATAAAGTTAGTAAAACTAATGTTCTGCTGCAGATAAGATCGTTTTCCCGAACTACTCGCGATCCCTAGACTGCAGCCATTCCCAGCCAGCAGGACGATGGAGCAAGTGAACCATAGAGCACATTGGGCGCAGGCCCCATCTTTGCCTCAGGGGCCAAACGATCAGCACGCGCCGGCAACTACCAGTCAGTAAACGCGCTCGATAGAAAGCACTAGAAAGAGAAGGCGCCACAAGGGATCCAATACATCCGGGTCAGATCAAGTGCAGTGAAACAACGTTCGCCTGCTGCTTTCACCAAGCGGGCGAAGCGCCGACGACCACCCAAGCGAACCTGCGTTGGACGCTGGCAGCTAGCCATCTCCTCCCCTTCCCTTCCCATATCCACGCACCGGGCTTTGCTCCTGTGTGCGTTTGCTGAGCTGCACCCTTGAAACAAGGAAAAACCATGGAAAACCCAAGGCTTCATCTCTACACCGACAGCTCACCAAACGGCTTCAAGATAAGCATTGCGTTGGAAGAGCTCGAATTACCCTATCACTTGCACCACGTGCGCATCGCCGAAGGAGCACACCAGCACCCGGATTTCCTGAAACTACATCCGCATGCACGCATTCCGGTATTGGTGGACGAATCCACCGGCATCACCGTCTTCGAATCGGCCGCAATCCTGCTTTATCTGGCAGACAAGAGCGGCCGACTTCTGCCAAAACAGCCGGCCGCACGATGGGAGGCGATCACCTGGCTGATGTTCCACGCTGCCAGCGTCGGGCCGATCCTAGGCCAGCGGGTGCACTTCGAGATGTCCGCCGACGTACCACTCCCGCCCGCCATAGAACGTTATCAGCGCTTGAGCAATGAATTCTTCGCGACCCTGGATCAGCGCCTGGCTGACCGGCCTTGGCTGGCAGGGGACGAGTACTCGATCGCCGACATTGCCGGCTTCGGTTGGACGCATATAGCCCGCGTCATCGATCTGGACTTCAGCGCTTACCCACACCTGAGCAATTGGCATACGCGCGTCGCCCAACGCCCAGCCGTGCAACGCGGTGTACTGATCCCCGAGCCGGCGACCGGCCCATGATTGAGATCCAGAACATGATTCCATCAAGTAACAGCGTCTCCGCACCGGCAATGTTGAAAGGGGCGTCTGCGCCTGCGTTCGCCAGCCATCTTGGTTACCAGCGAGTGTTCCGCGAAGATAAATTGAGCTTGGGGATCTTCCTCCCCCTGCGTTTCTATCGCGGCGACATGAAGGTTATGGCCGGGCAGTCGGCGCTGGTTGGCCAACTTGATCGCGCAGGTTTCGCTGCGGTTTGGGTCCGCGACGTTCCCTTGTTCGATCCTTTGTTCGGCGATGCCGGGCAGGTCTTCGATCCATTCACCTACCTTGCGTTTCTTGCGGCGCAAACCGAGCGCATCGCCTTGGCAACTGGCAGCGCCATCTTCTCCCTGCGTCACCCTATTGACCTGGCGAAGTCTGCAACCACGATTGACCAGCTGTCCGGCGGGCGTTTGGTGATGGGTATCGCTTCTGGCGACAGGCCGGTTGAGTTTCCAGCGTATGGCATCGAACACGCACAGCGAGCCGAGCGCTTTGCAGATGCGGTCAGTTACGTCCGCGAGCTGATGCAACCGGGCACGCTGAATATCAACTCGCGCCTGGGCCGTGCCCAAGGCGTTGAACTGCTGCCCAAGCCAATGGCCGGCGCCGTACCCATGCTGATCACTGGAACCTCCCGGCAATCGCTGCAATGGGTGGCCGAACATGCCGATGGCTGGCTGACCTATCCGGACGCTACGCATCACTCCGCAGGCCCGAAACGTCTGGCCGGGAAGATACGTGCATGGCGCGGACTGATCGAGGATGGCGGCTTCCGACCGCACGTCACCAACGAGTGGATCGACCTGATGGAAGATCCCAACTACCCCAGAACACCCATCGACGGCGGCTACACCCTGAGGACCGGGCGCAACGGCTTGATCGATCTGCTCGGTGAGTGGCAGCGCGCAGGTGTCAATCACGCCGCCCTGGGAATCCAGTTCAGTCAGCGCCCGGCGCAGGACGTCCTGCAGGAGCTGACGGAGTATGTGCTTCCCCTGTTCCCTTCGCATGATGCACCGGAGCGGCCGGCGATTCGCTGGTAGCTCTGTCGTCAAGTTGCCGGATCGCGATGCATCCGGCACGCATTTCTGACCAGCAACATACCTTGGTGGCCTGCGAATTTATGGGGCCACCAAGGCCATGCCGATGAAGCGTACACCTCAGCAAAGCGGGATATACGGACCTACCAATCAATCGTGCAGAGAGGCGCGACTACGGTCTGGATACAGCGGGAGGGCGAGAGATCACAACGGAGAGCAGCGCTGCCGATGCAAGTACTGCAGCGCTCATGACGAACGTGCTCTGGTACCCGCTGTGATCAAACAGCAAGCCGCCAAGCGTCGAGCCCAACGCGATTGCCAACTGGATCACCGCTACCAACAGGCCCCCGCCTGCTTCCGCATCACCGGGCAGGGTCTGCGCAATCCAGCTCCACCAGCCCACCGGGGCAGCGGTGGCAAGCAGCCCCCACAGTCCCAACAGGACGGTGACGGCAGTCAGTGATTGTCCCAACGGGATCAAGGTCAGCGCGATCGCGGCCATCAGGATCGGTATGACGATAAGTACCCGATGGAGGCCCTTTTTGAGCACGCTGCCGACAAACGCCGTGCCGATGAAACCGCACAAGCCTATGCTCAGCAGCACCCAGGACAACGCCGACACGTCGAGCTGTGTCACCGTTTCAAGGAAGGGCCGCACATAGGTAAACAGCATGAACTGGCCCATGAAGAACGCAGCGCAAGCTGCCATACCCATCGCCACCGATTTGCGCTTGAGCAGGCCAAGCACACCGCTGGAGACATCGGCACGCTCAGTCTTCATTGAAGGCAGGCTGCACCATTGCCAGACCAGCGCGATCAGCGCTATCGGCACCAGGCAGAAGAATGCACTGCGCCAACCCATGACGGATCCAAGATAGCTGCCCAACGGGGCCGCGATGACGGTCGCCAATGCATTGCCACTGTTGAAGATGGCCAGTGCGCGCGGCACCTGTGCCGCTGGTACCAGACGCATGGCGGTGGCCGCGGACATCGACCAGAATCCGCCAACAACCACACCGATAAGCGCGCGACCAATGAGATAGACCGGATAGTTCGGCGCCAGTGCCACGACGCTGCCGGATACCGCCATCAAGGCGGTCAACGCCAGCAGCAGCGTCCTGCGATCGGCACTGCCTGCCAATCGCGATATGCACAGGCTGGTCAGCACCGCGAACGCGCCTGAGATGGCGATGCCCTGCCCCACCAGGCCTTCACTGACACCCAGGTCAGCAGCCATCGGGGTGAGCAGGCTGACCGGGAGGAATTCGGACGCGATCAAGGCGAATACGCACAGGGTCATGGCAAATACGCCACTCCAATGCGATGCAGCCTCTTCCAGATCCGGACAGGCACGCACGAGCGTGCCGGCGACAGGAGTCGACATGGAGAACCTCTTTGATGATGTTGGTTGTTATTGGCAGCGCGACGTTGGCGCAGGTGCGAGTCACCCGAGCGCGTGCGCTCAGGCCTGCTGAAAGAACAGCAGGAGGATCACGATTTCATTTTCAATCAGCGCTGGTGCTGATTGAGTGCAAGCCGCGCGGTCACGAAGACGGCTACGACCTTGCACGACAGTCAGAACGCATCGCTAAAGGCAGCGGCACAAAGCCCTATCGAGAAGCGCGATATTGCTCTTCGCTTACCTGCTCCATCCACTCGACGTTCTGGCCATCCAGTACGCCGGTGACGGCCAGGTGGGTCATCGCGGTCGTGGCTGCGGCACCATGCCAATGCTTGACGCCCGCTGGGCAGACAACTACGTCGCCCGGGTGGATCTCCTGCACAGGCTTGCCCCATTCCTGCGTCAGCCCCACACCGGACATCACCACCAGGCGCTGCCCTGCTGGATGGGTGTGCCACGCCGAACGTGCACCCGGCTCGAAGGTGACCCAAGCGCCGGAGGCGGTAAGCGCCTGATCGGCAGACCACACCGGGTCAATGCGGACGCGGCCAACGAAGTACTCTGAAGGACCTTGCAATGAGGGCTGGCTGCCAACGCCTGCCACATGCTGGGCCAGCGCTGCCGCAGCCCGCGGCGTTTCGGCGATCGCAGCCATCGGCAATGCCACCGCGACGAGCCCAAGGCTCTTCAGTGAGTCGTGCATGTAGGTTCCTTGATGGTGCTCTGGCGTGTAGGCCAGGCGGTTAACGACTTCTGCAGTCAACTGGCAAGTCGGTGATGAGGATCCACGCTGAGCGGACGACGTCGCATGCGCAGCTCACCCTGCCTTTCAACGTAGCTGACATGTCACTCCCGCCAACGGGAGCGACCTCTACTTGAAACGATCCCCTGAGCCGGGACCGCATGGCTGCCCTCAGGCAACCATGCACTTGCTTGAACGCCAGCCGGACTTAGTTGCCCAAGGTGGCGTTGTCGATCACGAAGCGGTACTTGATGTCGCCCTTGAGCATGCGCTCATAGGCTTCGTTGATCTCCTCGGCACGGATCAACTCGATGTCGGCCACGATCTTGTGCTTGGCACAGAAATCCAGCATTTCCTGGGTTTCAGGAATGCCGCCAATCATCGAACCGGCCAAGGTGCGGCGCTTGGTGATCATGTTGAACACATTCGGCGAGGGATGCGGCGTTGCCGGCGCGCCAACCAGCACCATTGCGCCGTCGCGCTTGAGCAGCGCCAGGAACGCATCCAGATCGTGCGGCGCGGCCACGGTGTTGACGATCAGGTCGAAGCGCTTGGCCTGCGCAGCCATTGCCTCGGGGTCGCGCGACACCACCACTTCATCCGCACCCAGTGCCAACGCTGCCTCGCGCTTGGATTCGGACGTGGTGAAGGCAATGACGTGTGCGCCCAGCGCATGCGCCAACTTGATGCCCATATGGCCGAGGCCACCGATGCCGACCACGCCAACCGTCTTGCCTGGGCCGGCATTCCAATGCTTCAACGGCGAATACGTGGTGATGCCAGCGCACAGCAAGGGCGCTACCGCAGCCAGCTGGTCTTCGGGGTGACCAATGCGCAATACATAGCGCTCGTGGACAACGATTTCCTGCGAGTAACCGCCCAAGGTCCAGCCCGGCGCATCAGCGGTGGCGCCGTTATAAGTGCCGACCATGCCGTCGCAATAGTTCTCCAGCCCAGCATCGCAGTCGTCGCAGTGCTTGCAGCTGTCGACGATACAGCCGATGCCGACCAGGTCGCCCTGTTTGAAGTCGCTTACGTGTGCGCCAACCGCGGCAACGCGGCCGACGATCTCATGGCCCGGCACGCAGGGGAACTGGGTACCCGCCCATTCGGCACGGACCTGGTGCAGGTCCGAGTGGCAGATGCCGCAATAGGCAATGTCGATCTGCACGTCATGCGCACCGGGTGCACGACGGTTGATATCCATCGACTCCAGCGGCTTGTCGGCGGCATAGGCGCCATAGGCTTTGACAGACATGGGAACTCCGGCGGTCACAGGGGGAAGGCGGTCATTGTCCACCGGGACGACTCGGCTGATAAGGTAATCAATGCTTCTAGCCACTATTAGCAAAATTAATCAATCAACCATGCCACACTGCCGTCATGGCACGACGTAACCTCAATGACCTGCTGGCCTTTGTCACCGTCGCACGTGAAGGCAATTTCACGCGCGCGGGAGCGCTTCTGGGCGTTTCACAATCTGCTCTTAGTCAGGCTATCAAGGCGCTGGAAGAGCGGTTGCAGATCCGTCTGCTCACTCGTACCACACGCAGCGTCTCGCCTACCCCGGCCGGCGAGCGCCTGTTGCTGGCCATCGGTAACCGCTTCGACGAAATCGAAGCCGAGCTCGAAGCCCTCACGGAACTACGCGACAAGCCGGCCGGCTCGCTGCGCCTGACCTGTGGCGATCACTCGCTGCAGACCATTCTGCTGCCCAAGTTATTGCCGCTGATGCACCGCTACCCGGACATCCGCATCGAGTTCGACGTCAGTTATGCGCTGCGCGACATCGTCGCCGATCGCTTCGATGCCGGCGTGCGGTTGGGCGAGAGCATCGACAAGGACATGATCGCCCTGCCGATCAGCCCCAAGGTGCGCATGGCCGCAGCCGCCTCACCGGCCTACTTCGAGAAGCATCCGATCCCGAAGGTTCCTGCAGACCTGACCCGGCACAACTGCATCAACATCCGCTTCGCTACGTCGGGCGGGATGTACGTCTGGGAATTTGAGCGCAACGGCAGGCAGGTGAACGTGCGTGTGGAAAGCCAGGCGGTATTCAACACCTCACCGCCGATGGTGCAGGCCGCTCTCGATGGCCTGGGTATCACCTTCCTGCCAGAGGAGGAGTTTGGCACTCACATCGAGCAAGGTCGGCTGATCCGCGTGCTGCAGAACTGGTGCCCACCCTTCCCCGGTTACCACCTGTACTACCCTAGCCGCCGCCAGCATTCGGCGGCATTCGCACTGGTGGTTGAAGCACTGCGCATTTGAGGCCTGCAGCGGTGATGCAAGTTGCTGGCCAGGGTGCCACACCACGCAGCATCGCCAGCAGTCGCTGGCGCAACTGGTCCGTGCAGCAACATGGGGCTTCTCAAGCTATCAATCCAAGGCAAGGGCGGCACTCCGGCACGCTTGAACTACTTGAGAAGCAGGTTTCCTTTGCTGTGATGCCGTCTTACCAGCTCTTCCAGATAGATATCCAACGCAGCGCGGGCATCCTCGGAAGTTTCTTTGTTCTTCAGTGCCCAACTCAAACGATCCATCAGCACCGGGTCGCGGCAATCATCAAGACTGCTTTCATCCCATTGCCGCGCTTTGCGATAACGCTTGGCACGCTCGGCCTGCGATAGCGGTGTGTCGTACAGTCGCGGCCGGCCACGGCGTTTTGCAGGTGCGGGCGCAGCCCCGGTTGCGTCTGCGGCGCTGTTGTCGTCAGTCATTGTCATGCCCATTCCAGATCGGGTCCAATAATAAAGTGATACATCACTTTTTGCGCGGTATTTTGTCGCAGTCCGTCCGGTCGCGTGGTCGCGGCAGCCAAGTTGCAGCCTCCCCCTGGTGTGAGCCAAATCCGAAATCCATTGAGCACCCAAAAGGCAATACCAAGAAGCTTTATTGGGACGGGTCCTATGGCTGCACCGGACCGCTTATCACAACATGAGCAAATTCTTGTGCGGCGCCAGTGTGGCGCTCGCATACGTGCTTTTGCTTTTGAGCTGCGGCTGGGAACATACAAAGATGGACAAAAAAACCGCGGACGTAAGACGGTTGCTTATCGATTTCGCCCGACTATCAACTCTCCAGAAAAATCTGTTTCTGGAGACACTCAATCTTTTCATGTACGCATCGCCACAACGCAGACGCAAGATCATGCTGCAGTGGGAGTCCGGGAAAAGCGGGCTGGACACTGATTGATACTGCCCAATGCAAAAGCCGAACAACGCACCGGTTAAACACCAGAATGCGTTGGCTTTCGCTTGCTCAAGACGCGGCTGGTGTGCCGCCTGAAGACGTCACCAGGCCGTTTTCCATAGCGTAGCGCAGCAGATCAACATCCTTCTCGATGGATAGCTTTTCCATCGCGCTGGCTTTCTGCGTGCTGATGGTCTTCTTGCTGCGGTGCAGGCGTTCGGCAATCTCATTGACCGTCAGGCCCGAGGCATAAAGCCTCACAACTTCGGACTCACGGATGCTCAGTACGCCGGCAGGGTTGCGGCTGCGCCTGTTGAGCTCGATCCCCTGCACCACCTTCTCGATGGTGGGCGAGTAATACTTGCCCCCACTCTGCGCCGCGTGCACTGCCGGCACCAGGTGCGCCAACGCATCCGACTTGCTGACGATGCAGGCCACCCCTTGGGTCAGCAGGGTATGCAGCACCGCCGGGTTATCCAGCATCGTCAGCACCACAAGCTTCACCTGTGGGTAGCGCCTGGCAATCATGCCAAACAGGGCAATCCCATCGCCAAAGTCGCCAGCCGGCATCGCGTAGTCCGAGATGACTACATCGCATGCCACGCTACCGAGCAGCGCCATCAGTTCAGTAGAATCGGCCGCGGTCCCGACAAGGTCGAGGGTAGCCACTGATGACAGCTCGTACTTCACACCGGCGATCATGCCCGGGTGATCGTCGGCCAAGACCACTCTGATCTTGAAACCACTCATGGCGAAGCTCTCCGTGAAGTGCGCTGGCAGCTGGCCAATCCAGGCTGAGGGGGCATCCCCTGCCCTGCAAGGCACGTCAAGACAGAATTTATGTCACATCACTCTCAAAGACAAAGACTTATCAGTAAAAAACTGATGATTTCCGCAACAAGGACCTAGCGGCTCATTGCCAAGCCCCCGGCTTACGCCAAAGATGGCCCAAGCCTTACGCGCCTAGCGCTGGTGCAGCCTCGCCGACTGCCACCACTAAGGCTGTACGCTCCGTGTTGCCCTGCTGCTCCAGCAGGAGGAAACCAAGGCAGGACACGGAGCCCCGACGGCGCCTGCCTGGTGGTCCGCTCTTTCCAAATAGGCACCGCTTTGGTTTTGGGTCTACACATCGGCGTCCTTGAGTTCGAGCCCCCCCTCACGATGCTGGCCCCGACCGAGGCAGCCCAACGCCCTACAGCGGCCCCAATGCCGCTACCCCCCAGCCTTGCGGCAAGGGGGCAAGCTCTCGATAAAGGAAGAAGGCACGGCGCCTGAAACGAAGATCATGGTTCCCGCCCCCCCCGGCTATCGCATCAATCCGCATTCACAGCTTGCGCCGGTTCATTTCTGGTGGGCAATGTACTGCACGTACTCTGCCATGGGCATGGCGCGACTGTGCAAATAGCCCTGGGTGCTGTGACAGCCAAGACTGCGCACCATATCCAGGTCCATATAGGTCTCTACGCCTTCGACAACCACAGTGGCGACCATCTGCCGCGCCATGGCAATGGTGCTGGCAAGCAGGCAGCGGGCATGGGCATGCTCACGGGCTGCCACCAACATGCTGCGGTTGATCTTCAACTCGTTGAACGGCACCTGCAGCAGCCTGTCCAATGACGAATCGCCGCTACCAAAGTCATCAATGGCGCAATTGAAACCCCGCAACCGCAGCTGGGCAACAGCGCCAGCCAGGGCAGGGTTACACAGCTCGCCGCCGTCCTCAGTGATCTCGATAACCACCCGGTTTGGATCGACACCGGCGTGGTAGGCATGATCAGCAACAGACTGCGCCCAGTGCACGCCGGTCGCAACGCGTGCTGGGACATTGACAGCAATCAACAGCGATGATTCCGTATCCTCGGCAGCAATGCAGTCAAATGCGCAGGACAATATGTAGTCAGTAAGGGACTCCAGCAGCCCTTCGCTCTCGATTGCCGGAAGAAACTCGGCCGGCGCCAACACGGAGCCATCGGCCCGATGCCAACGCGCCAACACCTCGGCACCGCGCAACACACCTGTGACGGCGCAATGTTGAGGCTGGAAGTAGGCTTGGATCTGTTGATCCAGCAACGCCCCGCGCAACTCCTCGCGCGAGAACGTCCACGCATCAGGCTTGGCCGGCACCAATTTGTCTTCGACTGGCGCCGCCAGCTCGATGGAGGCGGCGATGATGCTCCGGATCTGCTCCGCCTTCAGTGGTTTACGCATTGCTGCAACCACGGTGAGGCCTAGATGCGATGCATACGCAGAAGCGGCGTTCAGGATGCGACTGGGCTGGCTGCTGATGATTGCCAGACGAGCCTTGCGGCACCGTTCGGCCAGCAGATCGATAACCTGCAGACCAGTGAGGTCGGTAAGATCCAGATCGAGGACCACCAGATCCCAGTTCCGGTCGCGCAACGCAGCCACCGCTCGGGTCCCGTCCAGAACCGAGGTTACCTCGGACACGCCTGATTGACGCAGCACCTTGACCATCGGAAGATGCTGGAGTTCATTGCCATCAACCACCAGCGCGTTCTGGATCATCTGGGTTTCCGGTCGTGGCGACACAAATTGTGCGAGAGCGTTCATGGGTGCTGTCTCCACGCCAGGAGCGGCGATATCAGGGAAGGGGCTGCTTTCAATGACGCCATTGTTCCAGCGCAGCCATCCGGCCTACATCGGCCTAGTCCGAATATTCCCCTGTGCCTTTCAGGTAACGTCGTGAAACCGGGCTTTTCGCCACCAGCGGGCAACAACCAATCGTGAGTGGAATCTCAAATGGTCTCTGAGACAGACACCACAAAGGGCGTGCCCAACTCCCAACCACCTGCCCGGGCAAATGCATTGAAGCTGCTGAGCCGACACCAGCGCAGCCTGCTCTATGTGGGCGGCATCGTCACCACACTGATCCTTGCCGCAGTCACTGCTGTGGTCATTCACTCGCAGATCAAGGACTACATCGCGGAACGAAACGCCGACCAGACCAGCCGGCGGATCGCATTGCAATCTGCCTTCGCGGTACGTGAGGGGGCGATGCGCATCACCACCGCACAAGAAGAGTACGCCTGGGAGTCACGCCAAAAGCCCGCCCCTGAGCTGGTCGACAGGTTCAGCCAGAAGCGCGGCAGGATGACCATGCAGCGCTCGGCCAACTCGCCGCACGTACTTATCCTGGGCGACCTGGATCACGGCCGTACGCTGGAGGGCTTCGCGCCCTACCTCAAGTTGGCCGACGAGGTCAGCCATCAGGCA
Source organism: Stenotrophomonas sp. STEN030 (assembly GCF_056759995.1). Classification (NCBI taxonomy): domain Bacteria; kingdom Pseudomonadati; phylum Pseudomonadota; class Gammaproteobacteria; order Lysobacterales; family Lysobacteraceae; genus Stenotrophomonas; species Stenotrophomonas sp. STEN030. Next base: position 117,039 of record NZ_JBRREB010000005.1, read on the forward strand.
GGCACCTTTGCCCGCGCACTGACGGCATCGATCTACTTTTCAAACCCGGACCGGACCTTTCTGGGGGCGGGGCCTCTTCCCGACGGCAACCTGCTGGCGAAACACGCAAATGAATCCACCGCCGCCCTCATCCAGCGATTTACGCCAGATCAAGCGCAGCCAACCGCCAACGATAACCTACAGTCGGTGCCTGCCGGACCTGCATGGTTGCCCGTTGCAAACGACCCTCTCACCGGCAAGCCTTCACTACTTTTGCGCCAGCAAGCCTTTGCGGACGCACAACCTTTCGCGGTTTTCGTTGCTTCCTATCCCGTCGAACTCGTCACAACATCGCTCAACTCAACGCAGGTTGACGAGTTCTGGTTGATTGCCAACCCTCAGGGCGATCTGTTCCTTGGCTCCCAGCAACCGAATGTCCGCGAGGTCGCGCAGTTTCCGGTCCATCACTGGGCGGCCGGCGCACCTGCGGACAAGCGTGGCAGGTTCGAGGAGATGGATGGGCGCTTCTTTGCCACTGATCCGATATCCACCGCCAACGCAGGCTGGTACTTGATCCACACTTTCTCATGGCGAACCATCATCACCGCGTTATGGCCTACCCTGCTTGCCTACGTCGCGGCAATGCTGCTGGCGATAGGGTTTGTCTGGGCAGTGCTGCTGCTGATTGAAAGAAAGGTCTTCCGCCCCGGTTACGTGCGCTCGGAGCGCATCATCGAAAGCGAGAACCTCAACCGGACAATGGTCGAGACCGCGCCATTCGGCCAAGTGTTGATTTCGCCTTCGACAGGTGAGGTCCTGCTGAAAAACTCGGTCATGGCCTCTTATGCAGACGCCAGGACTGATTCCAAACGGTCCTTACACCTTGAGTTTCTCGACGCGTTCCGAACACATGATGCGCAGTCCATCGCATCTCCAGGCGTCGAGTTGAACATCCAGACCGGCGACGGTGCTGACTGCGCCCTACTGGTGAGCATAGTCCCCAGCAAGTACCGGGGAACGGATGTCCTGCTATGCAATTTCACCGACATCACTCTGCGCAAGAAGGTTGAGCAGGAGCTGGAGAGCGCGCGCGCGGCATCGCAGGCCGCAAATGAAGCCAAGTCGACCTTCCTGGCAATCATGAGTCACGAAATCCGCACCCCGATGAACGCAATCCTCGGCAACCTTGAGCTGTTGGAACGCACTACGTTGACCACGGAGCAAACCAGTCGACTACACGCAGTCACCTCTTCATCCTCTGCTTTGCTGAATATCATCAATGACATTCTGGACTTCTCCAAGGTCGAGTCCGGGCAGATGACAATTGAGTCGATACCGTTCGATCTGAGGCAGGTCGCACAGGAGTGCATCGACATGTTCCTGCCCATGGCCCAGGCCAAAGGACTGGAAATTGACTTTATTGTTGACGATGGCCTGCTGCCTCGCTACTTGGGTGACCCTACCCGCATTCGGCAGATCATCTTCAACCTGATCAGCAATGCAATCAAATTCACCGAGGCTGGTGACGTGCTGGTTGAGGTCTACCTGCAGGATGATGCAGTCAGCGACTCGGCGATTGTGCTCGGCGTGAGCGACACCGGTATCGGCATGAGCGCCGCGCAACAGGCATCGCTGTTCACCACGTTCTCCCAGGCTGACACCAGCATTGCCCGCCGCTATGGCGGCACCGGGCTCGGGCTTGCACTGTGCAAGCGCCTTGCGGAACTGATGCAAGGTGGCATCCAGGTAAAGAGCACGCCAGGCAAGGGCAGCACCTTCATGGTGACCTTGCCACTATCACCGCCGGACCCCCACGCCACATTGCCGGACCAGTACAAGCCACCCATCATGGTGGGCGCTGCGCAGAGCGCCGCGCTGCATGTACTGGTGGTCGATGACCACCCTGCAAATCGGAAACTGCTGCAACTGCAGCTGGAAACATTGGGCTGCAGCGCAACTGCGTTCGAAGACTGCGGCGCAGCGATAGCCACCTTCAACAACCAGGATTACGATTTGATCCTGACCGATCTCAATATGCCTGGCATGGATGGCTTTGCGTTCGCCCGCTACCTGCGCCAGCGCGGAGTGATCACTCCCATCATCGCCGTGACCGCACATGCCTCGGACCGTGACAGGTCTCGCAGCAAAGAAGCTGGTATCAACAGCATCCTCATCAAACCGGTTCTGCTGGAAGCGCTGCGTGCAAGGCTGGCTGAAATAGACAACAACTCCCCGACTCTGCAAAGCGACCAGGGGCAATGGGACATTGCCAGAGGAGCGCTACCACCAGAGGTGCACATGCCACTACTGAGCTCCCTGGAGGAGTCAGTCGTCGCCATCAAGCAGGTGCTGCAGCCGATGTCCGCGAACGGCAGCTCAGCAATCAGCAACGAGCGAACTGACGTTATCGGCAAACACCTTCACTCTCTGCGCGGCGCATTCGCCTTCATCCACGAGGCAGACATCGCCGAGCGATGTGCGGCAATGGAGCAATTGCTGGAGCAAGGAGACATCGAAAAGTTGCAACAATCGCTGCTTGAACTTGATGCTGCCGCCCATGCAGCACTTGAACGCAGGCGCCAGTGAGTCACATGTGGCGCAGGCCGCGAGCAGTGCCTCACAGGCAAGTCGGGCGCTGGGATTCAGCAGGGCCACGTTGAGAGGGCCTTCATTCCACTCTGGCTACCTGCACACCTCATGCACCTTGTTGTCCCAGAAACTCGACATGGCGAAGTCACGCCTGAAACCAGCTTTGGCGTAAGCCCTATCGCGCCCTTGCCTTGCCTTCTCGCAGGCATTCACTTTCGGCGCGGTCTCGGCATGTCGACGTCCGGGTCGAGCGCCCAGCGTTGCTGATCGCTTGTCCCGTTGCAGCTGAAGTTGTAACGCCGCCAGCCGTTTACGCGTGGCCTCGTCTACTGGGGCAACGGCTGCGTTCCAACGCTTCAGCTCCGGCCCATCACAGGGCAGCGATTGATACGAGTGGCCTTCGGCAGCTTGGCACTTGTAGACCAGGAGACCTGTTTCAACGCCAGCGCCGCCAAGCAGGCAGCTCCACATCACATAAGCGAGAGATGCCACGGCTACACTCCGACCGACCTGACCCGCAGCCAGCTTCGCAGTTCGGCACCGCCAGCGAAGCAGGCATTCAAGAAGCTCTGGTGTCGGCCTTGTCCGCTGCCCAGCACAGGGCGAGCCTGCGGAGCCTTTCAGCCCAATCTCATTGGACGAAGAAATTTCTTCACAAATCGCTTGCGGGAAATGTGAAGCCCCGCTATTATTTCTTTCTCGGCAACGACGTAACAACGTAACACCGGGGCCATAGCTCAGCTGGGAGAGCGCCTGCATGGCATGCAGGAGGTCAGCGGTTCGATCCCGCTTGGCTCCACCAAATCCAAACATTAGGCCGTTTGGATTGTCGACAATTTGATGAGTATAACGCGTCCCCATCGTCTAGAGGCCTAGGACATCACCCTTTCACGGTGGCGACCGGGGTTCGAATCCCCGTGGGGACGCCATTCATCAGGTACAAACGGACCCAGCCGTATCGGGTCTTTTTTTATCGGAGCAATCTTCCCAAGAGATTGCACGGAAGAATAAAAAGCTTCCAATTCGATAAAAATCCGCTATGATGGCGGGCTAGCAACATCGTGGGGCCATAGCTCAGCTGGGAGAGCGCCTGCATGGCATGCAGGAGGTCAGCGGTTCGATCCCGCTTGGCTCCACCAATTCAGGCCTTAGGCCGCCTGAATCTACAACTTGAGATTTAAAGAATACGCGTCCCCATCGTCTAGAGGCCTAGGACATCACCCTTTCACGGTGGCGACCGGGGTTCGAATCCCCGTGGGGACGCCATTTTTTAGAAAGCTCCGAGAAATCGGGGCTTTTTTTTGCCCGATGTTCTTGCTGGCAGTGCAATCCCCTGCCCACTTGGGTTGAGCTCATCAGCCTGCCATCTGACAACCTTGTTGTTGTTCGCGCCATTCAACCACCGCGACGTCCTGCGATACCGCGCTTTTGTAGGAGCGGCGTCAGCCGCGAAGCCCAGGATCTGCCAGGCATCAGACTGATCGGCAACTTGCGTGACGCCGGTTCTATGATTGCGCCATTCCTGCAGGTTGATGTGCCGTGGAGGCAGCCTGCCGAGCATGGCTCTGCACTACGATCCGGGCATTGCAAAATTGGTAATCGCGCTCCGACATCTGCAGGCGAAGACTGGCATCGGCTACGCAGATCCAACTGGCGGTTCCAATTGCCAGCGCTATCGCTGCGAGGTGATGCACTGGGTAGAAAGCCTCTGCCGAGCATGGCTCGGCACTACAGTGGATTCCCAGCAGCAGAAGTAGCCGCGCTCCGAGATTTGCAGGCCATGGGCCGCAGCGGCAATGCAGGCTTGACTGACATCTCGCAGCCAGCCCACTCAAGCATCGCCGAGCCGGTCAGCATCTACTCATTGGTAGAAATGAATGATCAGCTCGGGTCGATGACTTCGACCTCCCGGAAATTACGGAAATGCATCCCGAATTCCAGGCAAAGAAAAAGGCACCCAAGGGTGCCTGTTTTCTCTGGTGCCGAAGGGGGGACTCGAACCCCCACGCTTTTAAGGGCGGCGGATTTTGAATCCGCTGCGTCTACCGATTCCGCCACTTCGGCTGGCAGGAGCGGAATTATAGCGGAGCTTTCGGCGCTTGGGCAGACCCTGACTGAAAATATTTGTGTAATGACTGTTTCGGCGACTGGCTATACTTCGACCGATCCAGGTACAGGGGAAAACGATGGGCTCGCTCGAAGGTACGAGAGTGCTGGTCGTGGAGAACGACGAGTTGAACGCCATGCTGCTGCAGATGCAGCTGGAGATGGAAGGCATGCAGGTGGGCGGTGTCGCTGCCTCGGTCAGCACTGCTTTGCAGATGATCGAGGAGCTGCAGCCTCAACTCGTGTTCCTGGACTATTGGCTGGCATGCAACGAGAACAGCAGCCCGGTTGCCGAATGTCTGAGGCAGCGCGGCATTCCGTTCCTGGTAGCCACGGGAATGGATATCGATCAGCTGCCTGCAGTGTTCGATGCCGGCGTGAAGCTGTCCAAGCCCTATACCGGCAGCGATCTCAACCAGGCACTGCAACGTGCGCTTGCTCCGGCTTGAGATTCCAGCTTTGTAGGAGCGGCGTAAGCCGCGAAGCAGATAGATCATCGGGCAATGCGCTGCCCGGTGCTTCAGCATTGTCTGCTTCGCGGCTTACGCCGCTCCTCCAAGATTGATGCGGTCCTGCGGCAGCTGGCTCAGCTGCCGCGCTTTGCCCGTGCAAATGCATCGGCCAGTGCGTTGTTGGCCGGCGCTGCAGACACTGCCGGTCGTCCACCACCGTTACCCAGATTGCGCTGACCGCGCTGATCCCGCTCGCGTCCGTTGCCAGCAGCACGTCCCTGCCCTGCACCACGCTCGTCACGCTCGGGCTTTTTGGCCGGGACTGGAGCATCTTCCAGGCGCCGGGTCAGTGCAATGCGCTTGCGCGCCACATCCACTTCCAGGACCTTGACCTTGACGATATCGCCTGCCTTGACCACATCGCGCGGGTCTTTGACGTAGGTGTCGGACAGCGCCGAGATATGGATCAGGCCATCCTGGTGCACGCCGATATCGACGAATGCGCCGAATGCCGCAACGTTGCTGACCACACCTTCCAGGATCATGCCTTCGCGCAGGTCCTTGATGTCCTCGATGCCCTCGGCGAAACGCGCCGCCTTGAACTCGGGGCGCGGATCGCGACCTGGCTTCTCCATTTCCTTGAGGATGTCGCGCACGGTCGGCACGCCGAACTTATCGTCGGTGAACTGCTCGGCCCTCAAGCTGCGCAGGTAACTGCCGTCACCCAGCAGCGTCTTGATCGGTCGCGCGGCGGCCGCAACGATGCGCTGCACCACCGGGTACGCTTCCGGGTGAACGGCGGAGGCATCCAGCGGCTCGTCGCCGTCGGCAATTCGCAGGAAGCCCGCGCATTGTTCAAAGGTCTTGTCGCCGAGGCGCGGCACTTTCAGCAGGTCCTTGCGGCGCTTGAACGGGCCATTCTCGTCGCGGTGACGGACGATGTTTTCGGCCACCGTCGATGACAACCCAGACACGCGCGTCAGCAAAGCGGCCGAGGCGGTGTTGACGAATACGCCGACGGCATTGACGCAGTCCTCGACACGGGCGTCCAGTGCCTTGGCCAGACGGAACTGGTCGACGTCGTGCTGGTACTGGCCTACGCCAATGGCCTTGGGTTCGATCTTGACCAGCTCAGCCAATGGGTCCTGCAGGCGGCGCGCAATCGACACTGCACCACGCAGCGACACATCCAGGTCCGGGAATTCCTTGGCGGCAAACTCGGACGCCGAATACACCGACGCACCTGCCTCGCTGACCACCACCTTCTGCAGCTTGGGATCGGCGCAGGCAGCGATCGCCTCGCCCGCCAGCTTGTCGGTTTCTCGACTGGCGGTACCGTTGCCGATCGCGATCAACTCGACGTTGTGCTTGATGCACAGCTGCTTGATCGTCTGCAGCGACTGCTCCCACTGCCGGCGCGGCTCATGCGGGTACACCGTATCAGTGGCGAGCAGCTTGCCGGTGGCATCGACCACCGCAATCTTGCAGCCGGTGCGGATACCCGGATCCAGCCCAAGCACTGCTTTCGGCCCGGCCGGCGCGGCCAGCATCAGATCCTTCAAGTTGTCGCCGAACACCGTGATCGCCTCGGCTTCGGCTTTCTCGCGGGCCTGGTTGAACAGATCCAGCAGCAGATGCATATGCAGCTTGGCACGCCAGGTCAGGCGGCAGGCATCCAGCAACCAGCGGTCAGCCGGACGTTCCTTGTTGGCGATGCCGGCGTTGAACGCGACACGGCCTTCCGCATACTGATGCCCAGCTTCGGCATCACTGCCGGGGTCCAGTTCAAGGAACAGGAATTCTTCGCGGCGCGCGCGGAACAAGGCCAACAAGCGATGCGAAGGAATCTTCGCCAATGCTTCGGCATGCTCGAAGTAGTCGCGGTACTTGGCGCCTTCGGCTTCTTTACCTTCCGCAACGCGGGCCCGAATGATGCCGTTGCCAGCCAGCCAGTTGCGCAGTTCGCCAACCAGTGCAGCGTCTTCGCCCCAACGCTCCATCAAGATGGCGCGCGCGCCTTCCAGCGCGGCCTTGGCATCGGCGACGCCCTTCTCGGCATCGACAAAGCCTGCAGCGAAAGTCTGCGGATCCAGCATTGGATCGCCGAGCAGGCCATCGGCCAGCGGTTCAAGCCCCGCTTCGCGGGCAATCTGCGCACGGGTGCGACGCTTCTGCTTATAGGGCAGATACAGATCTTCCAGTCGCGACTTGGTATCGGCGCCCATGATCTGCTCACGCAGCGCATCGCTGAGCTTGCCCTGTTCGTCAATGCTGGACAGCACCGCGCGGCGGCGGTCTTCGAGTTCGCGCAGATAGGTCAGGCGGCTTTCGAGATTACGCAGCTGGGTATCGTCCAAGCCACCGGTAACTTCCTTGCGGTAGCGGGCGATGAACGGAACGCTGGCACCTTCATCCAACAGCGCGATGGCGGCCTTGGCTTGAGTGGCTTGTGCGCCGATCTCGTCGGCGATTGTCTGCGCGATCTGCTGCGCGAGCTTGATGTCTTGCATTGCCGGTGCGGTTGCCACGTTGACGGGAGCTGCCATTCTGGCAATGCGCGGGCCTTGGCGAAAGCCGTTGACAGCACGCGCCGGACCTGCCGCCCGGCGCGTGTGCCTGAATACTCAGGCTAGATGCTGATACAGCCGTTGGCTGGCGATGTCGTCACGCAGGTCCTCCAATACCATGACCCGCACTGCACTCCTGCCGGTCACGCTCATCATCCGTTCGACGTAAATTTCCGGGCCATGCTCGGTATCTGCGCGGGTTTTGCTGAAGCCGTACGGCAACACACCCTTATCGCCATCCTTGCTGCCACCGATATAGAGAACAACTGCCATGGTGGTTCGTGCTCCTGTTGGATCTGTAACAGGTGCAACGATACGCGGGGTGACGTTACAGAGATGTACATAAAAGGTTGTCGTTTGATGTCAGCACTTGCCGCAGTGACATCGATGAAGACTTTCTCAGTTACGTCCAGGCCACCAACCCCGGCCATGCATGGCGTAATAGTCCGCAGCACGTTCAAACGGATTACGCACGCTCACACCGCCGCACAGCAGGTAGACCGGGAGGAAAAACGGCCCCAACACCAGGTATTGGAAAACATGCGCGCGCTCATGATCACCCAAGCGCACCCGCGGGTGCTCGCAGCGGCCAGCGCGATGTTCGTAGGTTTGACACAGACCATTGAGATCATCACCGGTGTGCAGGATCACCATGCCAAAGGTGATCGCCCCGCCCGGCCCCCAAGGCCAGCGCCGGAATACCAGTGCGCATTCCTTGCGGCTCCAATACGGGCGTGCGCCAGCAAGACTGCCCAGCACACCGCCGATCAAGCCGATCAAGGTATTGGGCGAGGTCCAAACCCCACCCAGAATTCGCAACCACATCGGGGCCATTTTGAGCCGCATGAGACTCAAGCCTGCGCTGTCGATCTGGCGGCCAGCACTAACATCAGCGGGCCGGTGTACGCAGGCGGCGCAGCTGCTGCAGGAACCACGCCGAGGCGTCCTGCTCCGGCGCACCGCTGCAGGAAACCTTGTACGCCTTGCCACTCATGCTGCTGCGGCTGGCGGCGCGTTCAATGAACTGCTCGCTGCTGTCGACCATGTCGCGCTTGAGCAGATAGTCGTATTTGCGCTGCAGATGGCCGCGGGCAGCCACTGCGTCGTACCAGGTGCCATTGCGCTGGAAACGGCAGCCGGAGGTTTCCAGCGCCTGCATCAAACCGCTGATTTCACGTTGGGTTGCCGCGCTGGGAGCGGCACTTGCCGGCAAGGCGATCACAGCCAAACTTGCGGCCAGCAGAAAATTGCAGATCAGCTTCATGCGCGTTTACTCAACCAGTCGTTGATGGCACCGGGCACTTCACGCTGGGCACGCCCGGACACATAAATGCCGATGTGGCCACCGCGGAAACCCAGCTCGGTGTAGTCGGTGCTGCCAACCTGCGCCTGCATCGCCTTGGATGCAGCCGGCGGCACCAGATGGTCCTGTTCGGCATAGATGTTCAATATCGGCATCTGCACTTGCGCCAGATCCACCGCTTCGTCCCCGATGCGGATGCTGCCGTTCATCAGACCATTGGCCTGATAGAACTGTTTGACGAACTGGCGGAAAGTCTCACCCGCCAAATCCGGAGAATCGAAGATCCACTTCTCCATTCGCAGGAAGTCTTCCAGGGCCTGCTTGTCGTCGAGGATATCCATCAAGCCTACGTACTTCTGCACGTTCAAGCGGAACGGCTTGAGCATCAGGTAACTGGCGTTCATCAGATCGGCTGGGATATTACCCAGGGTATCGACGAACAGATCCACGTCCACATGCCGCGCCCAATGCGAGAGCATGTTGTCGGCAGTGTGGAAGTCGACCGGCGTCACCATGCTGATCAGGTTCTGCACCTTATGCGGGCGCAGCGCGCTGTAACACAACGCGAATACGCCGCCCTGGCAGATGCCAAGCAGGTTAACCGGGGCGCCATCGCGTTGTGCGCGCAGGTGATCCACCGCACCGTCGATGTAGCGCAGCAGGTAGTCTTCCAGGGTCAGGAAGCGCTCGGAGCGATCCGGGTAGCCCCAGTCCAGTACATACACGTCCTGGCCCAGCGCCAGCAGCTTCTGTACCAACGAACGGCCGTCCTGCAGATCGACCATGTAGGGCCGGTTGACCAGCGCATAAACAATCAACAGCGGCGGCTTGCTGGTATCGGCCTGATCGCTGACGAAGCGGTAGAGCTTTACCTTGCCATCACTCCACACTTCCTGGCGCTCGGTGACGCCATAGTCCACGTCTTCAACGCCGGGCAGCAGTTTCAAACCATCGACCAGTTTGCGCTGCCACTGCAGGGTTTCCTGCAATAGATCGTCATTGCCGAAACCAAGCGGGCCCTTCATTTGGCGCTCCTACGACGGGCCGGCGCGGGCTTCGGTTTCGCTTTCGCTTTCGCGGTCGCTGCCGTTTTCCTGGCGACCGGCTTCTTCGCGACAGCCTGCTTCGCCGCGGCTTTCTTCGCTACAGGCTTCTGCGCGATCTTCTTTGCGGCTTTTTTGGCGACCTTCTTTTCAGTCGGCGCCGCCGGTCGAACTGCACGCTTTGCAGGCTTGGCTGCCGGCTTCACAGCCGTTGCCTTCGCAGGTTTGGCGGCTGCCGTTGATTGCGCGGGGGCATTCGCCTGCGCTGTTGCAGCAATCAGACGCCGCACCTGTCGTTCCAGTTCGGCGATGCGCCGATGCGCCGCATCCATCTCCGTGCGGGTAGGCACGCCCATGGCATCACAGGCGCGCTCCAGTTCACTCTGCGACGCTGCGCGCAGACGCATCTGAGCATTGGCCAACTCGCCATAGATACGCTGGAAATCTTCGGATAGCGCCACCTTGGCATACGCTTCTTCAGCGGCATCGATCCAAAGGTCGAACATCGCCCGCGCACTGGTCAACTGGCTGCCGGGCACTTCGTGCTCGGCCAGCTTGGCCTCGAAGCGCTTGAAGGCATCGTCCAGAACGTTGCGGATCGTATCCACGTAGGCTTCGGCACGCGCCTGGTATTCCTGCTGGATCTTGAGCAGGGCCTGCCAACGTGCCTGATGCTCGCGGGCTGGACCGAATGCCGGAGCATTCAGCCAATCGCCGCCGAAACCACTCTGCGCAGCCTTGGCGAACTCGCGCAGCCAGGGCTGATCGTTCAGGGCATTGCCACCGCGCGCAGCACCCAGCATCCACTGCAGCAGATCCTCGCCCTGCCCTGCCTGCACGGCTTCGCGCCAGGCGCCGGCCACTTCCGCGGCCGAGGTATCACGGCCGGCAAAGCGCGCGGCCACCTGTTGCATCATGCCCAGCCAGTCGCCGGCCTGATGCTGGAAGCGCGCGCCCAGCGCCTGCACTTCCGGTGGCGTATCGGTGCTGACCAGTCGGGTCCATTGGGCGATGCTTTCACGCCAGGGGAAATCACCGCCTGCCGCCGCGCCAGGGCCGTGCATGGCCTGTGACCATGCCTCCCACGCGCCGCGCATGCTGGCCTCGAAATCCGCGTTGTCGTTGTTGCCTGCCGCCGCCATTGCTTTACTCCCGGGATGCCCGGTGATGATAGCAATGCGACTGGCTTACCGGCGTCAGGGCTTGGGAATCCGCAGCGTCTTGCTGATCATCAGTGAGCCTGACAGCGCAAACAGCAGGACCAGTGGATGCAGCTGCCATGGGCCAAGCTGCCAGCTGCCGCCCCACAGCGCCGGGCCAATCGCATTGAAGTGGGCCGCCAAGGCCAACACGATGACCAAGGCCAAACTGGTCGGAATCGGCGTGCCTTCGAAATACGGCACCTTGTCCGACTCACCGGCGATTTCCACGGCGGTCACGTTGTAGCGGGCCAGGCGGCTGACGCCGCAGCAGACGAAGTAGCTCAGGATCAACCAGTCCCAAGCGCCCTGCATGCCGCAGGCATAGGCCAGCGCAGCCGGCGCCACGCCGAAGGAAATGACATCGGCCAGCGAATCAAGCTCCCGCCCCAACGTGGACGAGGACTGGCGCCAACGCGCGACCCGGCCATCCAGCGCATCGAAGATAAACGCCAGCGGGATCAAGGCCATGCCGAACATCAGGAAGCCGCGTTCACCGTCCTGCAGGAATCGCATTGCCGCGAACACCGCGCCGGTGCCGCAGAACGCGTTGCCGAGGGTGAACCAATCCGCGAGCTGGAACTCACGGAGCATCGAGAAATGGCGTTTCATGGGAACTCACGGTGCATGGACCACAACAGGGTACCGCGAGCGCCTGAACAGTGGACAGTACCCGCGCCTGGCCAGCCAGGTCACAGCTGCGGCGCGACGGGCATCAAGCCATCGCTGGCCCCAGCTGCGCCAACCTCTAGGTCGTTTCACCCGCTCCGAAACCAGCGTTAGAGCCGGAGCGGGTGGCGCCATTGCATCGCTCCAGCACACAACTAGAGCCGCGTGTAACTCCAGGACTGCATGCGCCCGTCGCGGTAAGGCATCACCCCGTGGAACGGGCGCGGATCTGCATCGAACACCAGCGGCAGAAAGTGGCGATCACCCTCCCACAGCGGCAGTGACTCCAGCTGATCCACCTCCACCCACTCCAGGGTGCCTTCGGGATTTACGTCCATCGGCGTGCCGGTGTAGTCGTCGATGACGAAGATGAAGGCAAACCAGTCCTCGCCGTTCTTGCCGAAACCGGGCCAGCTGATGCTGCCGCGCAGACGGGTTGTACCGCACTCGATGCCGGCTTCTTCGCGGATCTCGCGATGCATGCAGGCAAGGATGTCCTCGTCGGTTTCCATCTTGCCGCCCAGCCCGTTGTACTTGCCCAGGTGCATGTCACCGGGCCGGGTATTGCGGTGGATCATCAAGGCCTTGCTGCCGTCGGCAGACAGTACGTAGCCGAGCGTGGCCATAATCGGGGTGTACGGCATAGCGACAACCGGAACCAGAGGGGCGTGCAGTATGACCGATGCGTAGCGCGAGCCTCAGCCCGGCAACACATCCATGCGCCGCATTGGCACCACGGTGCTGTCGACGCGACGCAGCGTAGCCACGCTGTGGCCGCGTTCGGCCAGATATTCCAGCCATTTCCCGAGGAAAGTGTTCATGCGCATGCGGTGGCTGATCAGCGCCTCCGGTGGCGGATACATACCCATCACGTCCTGCCAGCGTCGGCCTACGTAGCAATGCGTGGTTTCGGCTTGGCGTGCGTCGCGGTACAGCCGCACGAACGCCGAAGGATCTGGCTCGCCGGTGACCGGATCGCACAGGTCGTAGGTCATCCGCAGCTCCACCGTGTAACGGTGGCATTCGATCACGTCCAGGCGCAGATCCAGACCGTCACCGATGCTGGAAAGGTGGCTGCCAACTTGCAGGCGATCTGGTGCGAACAGGCGCATCAAATGATCGTGGTTTTCCGCGTACAAGCCCATCAACCAGCCGAGACGGCTGAGTCGGGGAATGCGATCAATGCGGGAGAGTGCGCCTGCCATGGGGCTGATCCTACACGCCGTAGCGTGCAAGTGGCAGCAACGTAGTGCCGAGCCATGCTCGGCAGGGGCGTTACAGGCAAACCCATGTAGTGCCGAGCCATGCTCGGCAGGGGCATCGCCGGTAGAGCCT